>CANRBW010000036.1 GCA_947628975.1 uncultured Oscillospiraceae bacterium
TCTTTTTCATCCGCATGGCGGGGATCATCAACTCCATCGGCACCGACTCCTCCTGGAAGACCCGGACCTTCTCCGACGAGCGCCGGAGCTTTTCCCAGACCATCCGGCAGGACTTCGCCAAGGTGGCCGGGTGGGTGGACCGGCTGCGGCGCGCCGTCAACGGCGACCCGGAGAAGATGTACGCCCCCAAGAGCCCGGACCGGCAGCTCCGGGGCTCCTTCTGGGCCTACCTCGGCGCCCTGGCGGCCTTCGCCGTGGCCCTGACGCTGACGGTGCTGTGCGCCTGGGGCTCCACCGCCTTCACCACCCCCCTGGAGAGCCTGATCAGCACCGTCTTCAGCTCCACCCAGGGCACCCCGCCGGAGGTGTTGACCAACGGTCTGCGCCACTGTCTGCCCCCCATCCTCACCGGCCTGGTCCTGGCGGGGGTACTGGTACTGCTGGACCGCCTCCGGACCCGGCAGATCCGCGCCTGGCCCCAGGGGACCCGGCGGGAGCGCGCCGCCCGGCGGCTCCTGCTCCTGCGGCGGGTCGGGGCGGCGGCGGCCTGCCTGAGCCTGATCGGCTCCCTCTTCTTTGCCGACTCCCGCTACCACGTCGGCGACTACGTCCTGGACAAGCTCACCGACTCCCCCCTCTACGCCCAGCGGTATGTGGACCCGGAGACGGTGACCATCACCCCGCCGGAGCGGCCGGCGAACCTGCTCTACATCTATCTGGAGAGCATGGAGACCACCTACGCCTCCGCCGACCAGGGCGGCGCGCTGAGGACCAACCTGATCCCCAACCTGACCCGCCTGGCCCAGGAGGGCGTCTCCTTCTCCCAGACCGACCACCCCCTGGGGGGGTTCTACTCCGGCGTGGGCTCCTCCTGGACCATGGCCGCCATCTACGCCACCTCCTCCGGGGCCCACTTCGCCCTGCCCGCCGGGGGCCGGACCTCCGCCCGGCTGGACGCCTTCGCCTCCGGCCTGACCACGGTGGGCGACGTGCTGGCCGCCCACGGCTACCAAAACGAGTTCCTCTGCGGCTCGGACGCCACCTTCTCCGGGCTGGACGCCTTCTTCCACCGCCACGGGAACTTCACCGTCCTGGACTACCCCACCCTGCTCCAGCGGGGGGACCTGCCCCAGGACTACCACCAGTGGTGGGGCTTTGAGGACGCCAAGCTCTACGGCTTCGCCAAGGAGGAGCTGACCCGCCTGTCCCAGAGCGGCCAGCCCTTCAACCTGACCCTGATCACCGCCGACACCCACTTCCCCGAGGGCTACCTCTGCGACCAGTGCCCCAGCCAGTACGGGGAACGGGCCGCCAACGTGGTCGCCTGTGCCGACCGGCAGCTGGGGGCCTTCCTGGACTGGTGCCGGACCCAGGACTTCTACGACGACACCGTCATCGTCATCACCGGGGACCACCCCCGGATGGACAACGTGGTGGTGGGCGGCGTCCCCTGGGAACAGCGGGGGGTGTACGACTGCTTCCTCAACGCCCGCGCCACCCTGAAGGGCGCGGCCCTGGACCGGCGCTTCACCGCCGTGGACCTCTTCCCCACCACCCTGTCCGCCCTGGGCTTCACCATCCAGGGGGACCGGCTGGGCCTGGGGGTGGACCTCTTCTCCGGCCGCCCCACCCTGGCCGAGGAGATGGGCTATCCGGCCCTGGACGACCAGCTGAGCAAGAATTCCCCGTACTACATCCCCAATCTGGCCCCGGAGCTGCTGGGGGCCTGACGGCGGGCGCTGTCGCCGCCCGCGGAAGGGAGGAAAACGCCCATGGCGAACACCCAAAAGAAGAAGACCAAACGCAGGAAGAAGTCCGGCGGCGGGGTACAGCCCTGGCTGATCACGGTGCTGTCCTTCCTCTTTGTGGCGGCGGTGGCCCTCTGGGCCTGGTTCCAGCTGGACGCCTATGAGTCCGGCGTGCTGGACGTCTACGCCAACCAGCAGGACGGCTACGTCCAGCTGGTGCTGGAGCAGATCCAGCTGGCGGAGAAGCGGGGCGGCAGCGAGGCCCAGATCGAGGAGATCCTGGCCACGCTGGACGCCTCCACCAGCCGGTACTGGACCCTGTCCAGGCAGGAGTCGCTGATCTTTGTCAAGGACGTGATGGAGACCAACCGCTACCAGGGCTTCACCACCGCCTCCTACTACCAGACCAACTCCGCCCAGGACTTCGTCTCCCGGCTCCAGCTCAACCGGGTCGCCCACGAGACCATCCAGATCGACGAGCACCCCTACATCGCCTCCGGGGTCCTGTTCACCTTCCACCAGACCCCCTATCGGGTCTGCCTGCTGACCAACGCCGACACGGTGCTGGACCACAACGCCTACCTCACCGCCAAGATCAACCTCATCGCCCTGGCCCTCATCGCCCTGGTGACCTTCGTGCTGGTCATCAACCTGCTGGCCTATGTGGGGGACGGCTACCGGCGCAGGTATCTGGCCGCCGCCAAGTCCAACGAGGACCTGATGCGCCAGACCGAGAAGCTCAACGAGGCCCTGCACAAGGAGGACCTCTACGACCCCCGCAGCACCGCCTACACCAGGGCGGCCCTGCCCACCATCTGGGAGAAGCTCACCGGCCGGGACGCCTGGCCCCTCTCCTTCCTGATCCTGCGCTGTAAGGGGCCGGAGGAGCAGCGGCAGTTCCTCCAGTTCACCCGGCTCCAGATGAATGAAAAGGTCCTCCGGGTCTTCCTGGACGACACCCACATCCTCCTCCTGCTCCTCCGCATCGAGGAGTTGGAGCGCCGGGCGGTGGAGGAGAACGCCGCCATCCCCGGCGTCCAGCTCACCGGCTCCCTCACCCTGACCGAGCCCCCGGCGGAGACGCTGGAGCAGTGCTTCAACAGCTTCTGGGAAAGGACGCGAGAGTATGAGAAACAGACTCCTATGCAAGTATAAGTTCAAGTTCTACCTCAACGCCAGCCACTACATCATCATCAACGGCAAGCAGGGCGCCTCCCACCCCCACACCTGGGAGTTCATCCTGGACGTGGTCCTGCCCAACAGCGAGTTCGTCCAGTTCTCGGTGTACGAGCGGATCATCGAGGCCTTCTTCGCCGACTACCAGAACCGCACCCTCAACGACGTGGAGCCCTTTGACGCCATCATCCCCACCCTGGAGAACATGGTGGAGTATTTTGGCGACGCCATCGCCCAGCGCATCCGGGAGGCCGGCGGCCAGCTGGAGCAGATCGAGGGGTCGGAGACGCCCACCCGCAGCTACATCATCTCCTACGACCAGGAGGAGGTCTTCCTCACCGGCGCGGAGCAGTCCGCCCGGGACGTCCTCTCCGATGTGCTGGACCAGGCCCTGGGCGAGGCGCTGAAATGAACGGGGCGCGCCGTCCGGCCCGCCGGCGGGCCGCCGCCGAGGCGCTGGCCCCGGCGGGCCCCTCCCTGAGACAGCGGGGCGGGGTCTCCCTCCCGGTCCGGTGGAGCCTGTTCGCCCTGATTTTGGTGGGCTACGCCGTCGTGGGCCTGCTGGTGGCCTTCCTGGCCTCCCGGAGCGGGAACTACCTGGACGGCACCGACGCCATGTACTACGTCCACCGGGGGGACTTCCTCTACAAGTCCATCACCCGGGAGGGGAACTGGTTCCCCCTGATCGACATGGCGTGGTACAACGGCGTGGAGACCTGGCGGTACTGGTCCCCCCTGCCCGCCTACATCCTGGCCGGGTGCCAGGGGCTGATGGGGGGCAGCGCCAACGGCGGCTTCCTGCTCTTCTCCGCCCTGCTCTATTTTCTGGACGGCGCGGTCTGGCTCCACATCGGCCGGACCCACGACCGGCCCTGGCTGGGCGCCTTTTTGGGGGCGCTGTGGTTCTTCGTGCCCAACACCAGCGTCCAGATGCTCTTCAGCGAAGGGGTGCTGGCCCGGGCCATGACCATGCCGGTGCTGCCCCTGCTCTTCGTCTACGTCCACGACTACTTCACCTGTCCCCAAAAGCGGTTCTCCTCCCTGCCCAAGCTCATCGTGTGCTTTTTGCTCCTGCTGTGGTGCCACATCGGCTGGGGCGGCATGGTGGCCATCACCCTGCTGATCTACCTGCTGTTCCGCTTCTTCAGCCAGATGAAACAGCCCCGGACCCAGCGGGTGATGATCTCCCCCATGGTGGTGTGCGTCCTGCTGGCCTTCCTGATCGACGGCATCGCCCTGCTCCCCTCCCTGAAGGGGGGCATCACCGGCCTGGACAGCTCCGACGTGATGGCCACCTACTTCCAGAGCCTGCGGATGTCGGTGGACCCGTTCCGCTATGTGGGCCAAGGGGTCTGGAACCGCTGGATGTACGCCGAGGCGCCCTACTACGGCCTCACCGCCCTGGCGGTGACGCTGCTGGGACTGCTGTGCGCCCGGCGGGAGGTCAAGCCCGGCTTCGCCACCGCCCTGACCATCCTGCTGTTGAGCACCCCCACCGCCTACCAGATCCTGGTCTACCTCCCCGGCAACCAGTACCTGTGGATGACCCGCTTCCTGTCCATCGCCCTGTGCGTCTTCCTGGTGGCGGTCTTCTTCTGGCGGTCGCTAAAGAAGTGGATCCTGGGGCTGTTCGCCGTCCTCTTCGCCCTGGAGGTGCTGTGCACCCTGGTCCTGGTGACCCACTCCACCAACCCCCTCTCCCCTGACGCCTACCGCGACCACCTGTCCGAGGCCATGCTCATCGACCAGGGCAAGGCGGTGGCCACCCAGCGCATGAGCGTGGTGGACCCCTACGACAGCGAGATAGACAGCATCTACGTCTCCTCCAGCTACGGCCAGCGCGCCGTGCCCACCAGCTTTGGCCAGGGGGTCCAGGCGGCGGTGAACTACCCTAACCTGGTCAACCTCAACCAGGCCGCCGAGAACGAGAGCTACCTCTACCTCTTTGACCGCTTCCTGGAGCTGGGCAACGACACCGTCATCGTCCCCGTCGAGCTGCAACACTCCTCCAGCGGACGGGTCACCCGCGACGTGGAGGCCCTGACCCAGGCCGCCCGGCGGGTGGGCTACTCCCAGGTGGCCGCCAACGACAGCTACCTGCTCTTCCACCTGGACCAGGCCCCCCAGGGGCACTTCGGCGTGGTCAGCAAGTACCGGGCCGCGGCCATCGGCACCGGCGTGGGGGACATCGCCGTGGGCTTCCCGGCGGTGGAGGAGCTGGACGACGTGGTGCTGGACCACTACGCCTTTGACGAGCTGAAGGACTACGACGTGCTCTACCTGGCCGGGTTCAGCTACGACGACAAGGAGACCGCCGAGGACCTGGTCCTCCGGCTCAGCCAGTCCGGCACCCGGGTGCTCATCATGGCCGACGGCATCCCCGACGAGGAGCGCACCGGCTCCAAGACCTTCCTGGGGGTGAGCTGTAACCGGGTGAACTTCCAGAACGGCTACCCCGCCCTGGACACCATCGACGGCGTCCTCTACTGTAGCCTCTTCCCCAGCGGCTACTCCAAGGACTGGCAGACGGTGTACGTCAACGGCCTGGACCAGGTCTGGGGCACCATCACCGACGTGCCGGAGGGGAAGATGGACTTCTACGGCACCGTCAAGAACGACAACATCGTCTTCATCGGCCTGGCCCTGACCTACCACTACGCCCTCACCCAGGACCCGGCGGTGGGCCAGCTGCTCTCCCACGCCCTGACCCTCAGCCCCGACGAGCTGCCCCAGCGGCAGGTCGTGCCCATCGACCTGACCTACCAGGACAACGTGATCACCATCGACGCGCCCTGTGACAACGTGAACACCACCCTGAGCTTCCACGACATCTTCCGCGCCGACCGGGAGATCCGGAGCCTCCACCACCTCACCGCGGTGGACCGGGGCCGCACCCAGATCCGCCTGGTCTACCCCTACCTGGTCCCCAGCCTGAGCGTCACCCTGGTGGGCCTGCTCCTGACGGCGGCCTACCTGGTGCTGATCCGGCGGCGGCTGCGGGGGATCGCCCAGGCCCAGGCGGGATCCGCCTCAGAGGCACCCACCCCGGAGACGGCGGCACCTGCCCCGGGATCCGCCCCGGAGAGTCCGGCGGAACCTACCGAGTCAGCGGAACCCGTCCCAGAAGCGCCCGTCCCGGAGGCACCCGCCCCGGAGGCGCCCACCCCGGAGCCTCCGGCGGAGCCCGCTGGGCCGGCGGAGCCCGGCCCGGAGGGGTGAGCCCGTCCCCACCCGCGGAGACGAAACCGAACGAAAGCCCTATGGCCTCGCGGCCATAGGGCTTTCGTCTGTTTCACATCGGGTCGGCCAACGCCGTCGGGCCGGCGGCGGGTCAGGGCAGGCGCAGGAGGTCGGCGATCTTGTCCCCCTTGGGCATGAGCCGCAGCTCCTCCCGGCTGAGGAGTTGGAGCCAGATGACCAGGAAGGCGTAGACCGCCACGGCGCAGAGGATGGCCACCGCCAGGGAGAGGAGGTTTCCCAGCACCAGGTGGGCCAGGCGGTAGCTCCCCCAGGCCGCCACCCCCATCCCCGCCGTGGCCAGGGCGGGGCCGAAGAAGATGCGGAAGTAGTTGGGGGGCCTGGGGGTCAGGCGGCGGATCAGGAGGAAGTCCACCACCGCCGCCAGGACGTAACAGCAGAGGGTCCCCACCGGGGAGCCGAAGATGCCGATCCCCGGTGTGCCCACCAGCACATAGTCCACCACCAGCATCGCCAGCCCCGCGCCGATCATCACCAGCACCGGCAGGTTTTGCCGCCCGTACGCCTGGAGGACCGAATTGCTCACCGACACCAGACACACGAAGATGGAGGCCACCCCCAGGATGGCCAGCAGCCGCCCGGACAGCTCCGCGTCCTTGGGGCCGTAGAGCAGCCGGACGATGGGCTCGGCCAGCACGCTCATCCCCACCCCCATGGGGAAGACCAACAGGGCGGAGATGTGGTAGGCCGCCTTCACCAGCCGGGAGGCCCGCCCCCGCCGCCCCACCGCCATGGCGGAGGACACCGCCGGGATCACCGACACCGTCACCGCCATCATGAAGGAGGCAGGCAGGTTGTAGATGTTCTTGGCCCCGGCGTAGGCGGCGTAGAGGTTGCGGGACTGGTCCTCGGTCAGGGCCAGCGCGCCCTGGAGGCGGCTCTGGACCAGGGCGGCGTCGATGACGTTGATCACCGACACCGCCGAGGCGGTGAGGGTGATGGGGATGGCGATGATCAGCAGGTCCCGGAGGAGCTTCCCCGTCCCGTCGGTCTCCCCGCCCCGGAGGTCCCGGTACCGGGGCCGCCGGGCGTAGCACATCAGCAGATAGAGCAGGGCCAGGGCGGAGCCCACCGTCACCCCCAGGATGGCCAGCGCCGGGGCCTGGGCCTCCCGGCCCAGGCGCACCGCCACCCAGACCAGGGGCAGACCGATGACCAGCTTGCCCAGGGCCTCGATGACCTGGCTCACCGCGGTGGGCCTCATGTTGGAGTGGCCCTGGAAAAAGCCCCGGAAACAGCCCATACAGCTCACACACAGCACCGCCGGGGCCAGGTAGCGGATGGCCTGGGTCGCCTTGGTGTCCCCCATCCGGGCCGCCAGGGCGTCGGCGCCGAAGAACATGGTCAAGAAGGAGGCGGTCCCCAGGGCCAGGAAGATGGTCAGGGCCAGGCGGAACAGCCGCCGGACCTGCCTCTCCCGGCCCAGGGCGTGGTTGGCCGCCACCAGCTTGGAAAGGGCCGCGGGGAAGCCGGCGATGGAGATGTTCACCAGGACGGTGTAGATGTCGTAGGCGTTGCTGAAGTCGGTGTAGCTGTCCCCCAGGATGCGGCGGATGGGGATTTTGAACACCATGCCGATGACCTTCACCAGCACCAGGGCCGCCGCCATGGTGGCCATGCCCCCCAGGAAGGTATTCTTTTTCTCCCCGGTCTCCGCCGGTCCGCCGGTCCTCTCCGGCTCCATCGCCCTCACCTGCCTTTCCGCGGGGTCTCGGTCACGCGAAGAATCTGTCGTACCACACCAGGAAGCTGTACACGCTCCAGATGCGCTTCATGCCGCCGTTGTGGCCGGCGTGGTGGGTCTCCAGCAGCTGGTCCAGGGCCTCCACCCGGAAGAACTCCTCCGCGGCGGCGCTGTGGAAGCGCTCGTGGAGGCGCCCGTAGAACTCCTCTTGGCGCATCCAGTCGTTGAGGGGGGTGATGAAGCCGATCTTGGGCATCTTGGCGCTCTTTTCCGGCAAGAGCTTCCCCGCCGCCCGGCGGAGGGCCACCTTGGTCATCTCCTTGGTGACCCGGTACCGGCTGGGGATGGACAGGGCCACCTCCAGCACCTCCCGGTCCAGGAAGGGCACCCGCAGCTCCAGGGAGGCGGCCATGCTCATCTTGTCCGCCTTTTGCAGGATGTCATAGGGCAGCCAGGCCCGCATATCGGCGTACTGCATCCGGGTGACCTCGTCCTCCCCGGCGGCCTCGTCGAAGTAGGGCTTGGTGAGCCGCCAGGGCTCGGTGCGGTCGTAGTCCCCGGCCAGGTAGCGGTCCAGCTCCGCATACTGGAAGTTGTAGTTGTTGCGGATGTAGCGCCGCTCCAGGGGCAGGCGGCCACGGGTCAGAAAGCGCTTGCCGTGGAAGTCGGGCAGGTGGCCCGCCACCGCCCCGGCGGCGGAGCGCAGGGGCTGGGGCAGCTTCATGTACCGCTCGAAGTCCAGGCACTCCTTGTAGAAGTTGTACCCGCCAAAAAGCTCGTCCGCCCCCTCCCCGGAGAGGACCACCTTCACGTGCTGGGCCGCCATGCGGGTCAGGTAGTAGAGGGGGATGGCGGAGGGGTTGGGCAGGGGCTCGTCCATGTGGTACTGCACCTGGGGCACCGCGTCGAAGAAGTCCCGGGCGGTGATGGTCCGGGTGACGCACTCCACCCCGATTTTCCGGGCCAGCTCCAGGGCGTTGTCCAGCTCGCTGTACTTCTCCTCGGCGTAGCCGATGGAGAAGGCCCGCACGTCCATGTCGTCCTTGAGCAGGCGGGTGACGTAGGAGGAGTCCACCCCGGAGGACAGAAAGCACCCCACCTTCACGTCGGCGATGCGGTGGGCCCGGCAGGAGGCCCGGAAGGTGTCCTCGATGATGGTCTCCCAGTCCGCCATGGTCTTGGTCTGGTCGATGTGGTAGCGGATGGTGTAGTAGGGCCGCAGGGTCAGCTCCCCGTCCCGGAGGGTGAAGCTGTGCCCCGCGGGGAGCTTCTTCACCCCGGTGAAGAGGGTGCTCTGGTCGGGGAGGTACTCAAAGCACAGATAGGTCCCCAGTTTCTCCCGGTCCAGCCGCTTCTCGAACCGGGGGTGGTCCAGAAACGCCTTGATCTCGCTGGCGTAGAGGAAGGCCCCGTCCCGCTGGAAGTAGTAGAAGGGCTTGATGCCGAAGATGTCCCTGGCGCCGAACAGGGTCCGGTTCTCCCGGTCGTAGAGGACGAAGGCGAACATCCCCCGCAGGTGGCAGGGCACCTCCTCCCCCCACTCCTCGTAGCCGTGGAGGATGACCTCGGTGTCGGTCCGGGTGGAGAAGACGTGGCCCTTGGCCTCCAGCTCCTCCCGCAGCTCCTGGAAGTTGTAGATCTCGCCGTTGAAGGTGATGACCAGGCTCTTATCCTCGTTGAAGATGGGCTGGTCGCCGCCGTCCAGGTCGATGATGGACAGCCGCCGGAAGCCCAGGGCCGCCCCCCGTCCAGGAAGTAGCCCTCGGAGTCCGGGCCCCGGTGGACGATCCGGTCCGCCATGGCCCGCAGGGCCTTCTCCCTGTCATAGGACGCTCTCTCGTCCCAAAAACCAACGATGCCGCACATACCGGGCCTCCTTAGGCTTTGAATTTCTTCCTCTGCTTGGTCATAAAATAGGCCGGATACAGCCGCCTGAGCAGGTTGCGCTCCCCCTCGTAGGCCAGGGGATCGTGGACGCAGCTGCGCCGCTGGCGGCTGGGGAAGAGGGCGGCCAGCACCCCGGAGGGGTTCCCGCCCTTGGCGTAGAGCTGGGCCACCCGCGCCTTCAGCGCGTCGTCTTTGATGTAGTCCATCAAAACGTCCCTGGGCACCACGGTGTAGAGGCTCTCTTCGTTGTCGGCGATGACCTCGCCCTCGAAGTCCTTTTCGTAGATGAGGTCGTCCACGATCCACTTCACGGCGTTGAAGCCGGAGCCGGTGATGTAGAAGTTGCTCCGGCCCAGGCGGGTGTTGATCTCAAAGAATCGGAAGGAGCCGTCCCGGCTGTCATATTTCACATCGAAGTTGGCAAATCCCGTGTACCCCACGTGCTCCAACAGCCGCCGGGCGTGGTCCATGATTTCCCGGTTCACGTCGTTCAGGATGGCCACCGGGTTTCCCACCCCCATGGCGGCGTTGTCCTCCAGCAGGCAGTGGCCGCTGGCGAAGAAGCGGCACTTGCCGTGGCGGTCGCAGTAGACGGTGAGGATGCGCATATTGTAGTCCAGGCCGGGGATGGTGTCCTGGATGAGCATTTTATAATTATAGCCGCTTTTTCCCAGCTTGTCCAGCATTTCCCCCAGCTCCTCCGGGGTGTTCATGCGGAAGACCTTTTTCTTCCCCTGGAACTTGGCGTAGTGGTAGGCCGCCGAGGAGGCGGGCTTGGCGATGACCGGGTAGGGGAAGTCCAGCTCCAGGGGCTGGGGGTCCCGCACGTCGTAGACAAAGGTCTTGGGGTAGGGCACGCCCACCTCGTCGCAGATGGCGTAAAAGCTGTCCTTGAGCACCAGGCGGTCCAGCAGTTCCCTGCCGATGTAGGGGATGACGTACCAGGGCTCCAGGGCCTCCCGGTTCTCCACGATCATCCGCACATACCAGTCCCCGCAGGCCATCAGCAGGAGCTTTTTGCCCGGCCTTGCCTGGGCGATCTCCACCAGCCGCGCCACGAACGCGTCCGGCGCGTCCATGTCGGGGATGATGATGTTTTCGATGATGCTGGAGTGGGAGACCATCATGCTCTTGCACATACTCACCGCCAGGGATCTGACGCCGTACTCGGCGTGGAAGCTCCGGGCCAGGGAATAGGTGGTGATGTCTCCCCCCAGGATCACCGGCAGAAACGCCGCGCTGTTTTCCTTCATGTTCCGCACTTCCTCTCGTTATTCTTCCGTTCCGAATTTGAACAGGACGTAGGGCTCCACCTCCAGGGCCTGGGCCAGCCGGAAGAGGAGGGAAAGAGACAGTCCCCTGTCCATATTCCGCGACTCGATGGCCGCCATGTGCTGGCGGCTGATCCCCACCGCCTCCGCCAGCTGCTCCTGGGACAGCCCCCGGCGGCGGCGGTAGTAGCCGATGGCGTAAAACAGGTCTGTCATCCGCTGGGAAACATCCCGCTCTTTGGACATTTCTCTCACCTCGTCCCTAGTCTACCAAAGCCTCCCCCGGGACAAAATAATCTAAAACACGACAAAATTCGCTTTTTAGCTATCTAACCTCGCCGCACGGGCGATTTTTGCTGTGGGAAAGACGACCGGTCACTCGGTGAGGGCGGCCAGGTCCTCCAGGCTCAGCCCCGGCTGGAGGCACAGGTTGAGGGCGGCGGACAGCAGTTTGGCGCACTCGGCCACGCGGGCGTCGATGTCCCTGGGGGTGACGAAAAAGCCGGCGTCGGTCTCCGCCACCGTGGGCACCCCCAGGGCCACCACCGGGATGCCCAGGGTCTCCCGGGTCAGGCTCCGGGGTGGGCAACCACCGCGGAGCCGGGGGCGATG
>CANRBW010000037.1 GCA_947628975.1 uncultured Oscillospiraceae bacterium
GCCTCCCTGGTCCCCCGGATCTGGACGGGCAGGGACTTGGTCACCACCGCGGCGTCCACCCCCTCGGGGGGGATGAGCTCGATATTCTCGGTGATGAAGCTCCGGACCTCCAGGTCCCGGACGGTGACGTTCACCGCCGCCTCCTGCACGCCGCTGAGGTTCTCCACCTCCTGGCCCAGCTGGATGGGCAGGGAGAAGGTGTCGCTCTGGATCACCTTGGACAGGTCGATGGAGCCCAGGTCGATGGAGCTGTAGGCGGCGAGGTCCGCCTCACTGCCGGAGAGGACGATGGACTGGGGGGTGATGGTGTAGCTCAGATGGGGGTCGTCCGCCCCGCTGACCCCGCCTCCGGCCTGGAAGCTCACCGTCAGGGGGACCTCCTTGGTCATCACCACCGGCAAGGTCACGTTCACCAGCTCCGGCGTGGCGGTGACCTTCGGGTCCTCGATGGGCTCGCCGTCCTGGCCCACCAGCACATAGGGCATATCGGTCCGGATGGTCTCCCGCAGACCCTCCAGGTTCAGGGTCACCTGGGCGTAGGCCACCTGGGCCACGTCGGCCTCCGTCCCGGCGATCTCCACCGTCTCCGGCTGGAAGACCACCTCCTCGGCCTGGAAGCCGTCGGCCACGCTGCCGTTGACGATCTCCTTCACCTCCACCTTCCGGGTGGTCCGCTTGACCACGTTCACCGGGACATAGAAGGGGTCCCGGTCCACCAGGTTGAAACTGCTGACCGAGACGTTGCTGGGCCAGAGGATGTCATAGGCCAGGGGGTGCTCCCCCTCGCCGGCGATGCCGCTCAGGTCCACCTGGACGGTGACGGTGTCCCGCCGGAGCTGGGAGATCACGCTCTGCCGGCCCTCCACGGTCAGGTCCACCGTCTCCACCGCGTCCCCGGAGAGCATCAGGCCGTTGGCGTTGAGCACGTCCTCCCCCACGAAGGTCACGGGGATGTTGGAGATGATCCGGGTGTAGTCGGAGTCGTCCACACTGCGGACGTAGAGCCACAGGGCGGTGGCGATGACGATGGAGAGGACGATGTAGAGGGGTTTATTGGGCTTCCTTGTCCTGGACTCCATCCGTCTCACCCCCCTTCCTGGACCGGAACAGATTGCTCAGGAAGGAGGCCTTCTGTTCCTCCTCCTTCTGCTGGGGCATCAGCTCGCTGCGCAGGAGCTGTTCGAGCTTGTCGGGGGCCAGGTGCTGCATCAGCGTGCCGCCCACGGCCAGGGAGATGGCGCCGGTCTCCTCCGACACCACCGCCACCACCGCGTCAGACCGCTCGCTGGCGCCCACCGCCGCCCGGTGGCGCATCCCCAGGTCCTTGCCCAGGGCGGTGCTGTTGGACATGGGCAGCATACACCCCGCCCCCACGATCCGTCCCAGGCGGACAATGACCGCCCCGTCGTGGAGGGGGGCCTTGTTCCAGAAGAGGTTCTTCAGCAGAGCCGCGTCCACCCCGCAGTCCAGCGGGGTGCCGGTGGTGATCACGTCGTCCAGCAGGTTGTCCCGCTCAAAGACCATCAGCGCCCCCACCCGGTCCTTGGACAGGGCGGTGTAGGCCGTGACGGTCTGGGTGATGGCGGTCTCCAGGTCGGAGGTCTCCTTCTCCTTGGCGAAGAAGGTCTTCAGCCGGTTGCTGCCCAGCTGCTCCAGGAGCTTGCGCAGCTCCGGCTGGAAGATGACGATCAGGGCCAGGAAGCCCAGCTCCAGCGTCCGCCCCAGGATGAAGTTCAACAGCCGGAGGTGGAGCACCTCCGACACCCAGAGGATCACCACCAACAGCAGGATGGCCTTGGCCACGTTGGCGGTGCTGGTGCGGGAGACCAGGAGCATCAGGCGGTAGATCAGGTACGCCACGATGGCGATGTCCAGGATGCCGGCCAGCAGATCCGCCGGGCTGAGCATCTGCACGGTGTTGCTCAGGACCTGAAGCGCCTGTCTGCCCCATTCCATTCCCCTGACCTCCCCTCGCCGGGCGTTCCCCGGCCAAAATGATTCAAGGTAATTATACTGTATCCCGCCGTGGTTGGCAAGGTCATACCGGGGAATTTTTCAAAAAAAGCCCCGGGGCGGGCCGCGAAAAATCGTCAAAGAAGCGGCCTCGCCGCCTCTTTGACAAACTGAGGACGCCGGGCTCCGCCCGGCGTCCCCGCCTATGTCTTTTCCTTGTGGTGGAGGGAAAATTTCCGCTCCTCGCCCTTCAAAATGCGTTGGATATTGCCCCTGTGCTTCCACACGATGAGCCCGCCGATGGCCACCGCCAGGACCAGGATCAGCGGGTCCCGGAACACGAACCAGGAGGCGAAGGGGAAACTCACCCCGGCCCAGCAGGAGCCCAGGGAGACGTATCGGGTCAGCGCGGCCAAAATCAAAAAGCCGCCCCACACCACCAGCGCGATCCGCCAGTCTATCATGATGGCGATGGTGCCGCCGGAGAGGATGCCCTTGCCGCCGCGGAAGCCGAACATACAGGGAAACATATGCCCCAGCAGGCAGAAGAGCCCCGCCCAGTACTTGGCCAGCACGTCAAGCCCCGGCCAGCCCACCAGCCAGATGGCCAACTGGCCGAACCAGACGGCCAGGACCGCCTTGACCACGTCCAGCAAAATGACCACCAGGGTCAGCCCGCCCCCAAAGGTGCGGTGGAAGTTGGTCAGCCCGGCGTTGCCGGAGCCGTGGGCGCGGATGTCGTCTTTGAAGATGTACTTGGAGACGATCACCGCGCCGTTGAAACAGCCCAGGAAATAGGCCACCAGGCCCACCACCAGCCCCAGGGCTAGCATCAGGACCGGGTTTGGCGCGGACCACTCCAAATGCCAGGTCTCCGAGCCGCCGTTGACAAAGACGCGAAAGTTTTCCAACATGGTCTTATTCCTCCTTCTCGCCCCGCTCCCGGACGGTGAGGCGCACCGGCGTACCCTCCAGGCCAAAGGTCTGCCGGATCTGATTTTCCAGATAGCGCTGATAGGAAAAGTGGAAGAGCTCGGCGTTGTTGCAGAAGCAGACGAAGTGGGGGGGCTTGACCCCCACCTGGGTCATATAGTAAAGCTTGAGCCGCCGCCCCCGGTCGGTGGGGGGCTGGACCCGGGCGGTGGCGTCGGCCAGGACGCTGTTGAGCATCCCGGTGGTCACCCGGAGGCTGGCCTGGTCATTGACGTAGTTGATGAGGTCGAAGAGCCGGTCCACCCGCTGGCCGGTGAGGGCGGAGATGAAGAGGATGGGGGCGTAGGTCATATAGGCCAGGTCCCGGCGGATGTCCTGGCGCATCTTGTCCATGGTCTTGTCGTCCTTCTCCACCGCGTCCCACTTGTTCACCACGATAACGCACGCCTTCCCCGCCTCGTGGGCCAGGCCCGCCACCTTGGTGTCCTGCTCGGTGACCCCCTCGTTGGCGTCCAGGAGGATGAGGCACACGTCGCACCGCTCCACCGCCAGGGTGCCCCGGAGGACGGAGAACTTCTCCACCCGGTCCTCCACCTTGGACTTCTTCCGCATCCCGGCGGTGTCGATGATGAGATACCGGCCCTTGTCGTTCTCAAAGTAGCTGTCCACCGCGTCCCGGGTGGTGCCCGCCAGGTCGGAGACGATCACCCGCTCCTGGCCCAGGATCCGGTTGACCAGGCTGGACTTGCCCACGTTGGGGCGGCCGATGACCGCCACCTTGATCACGTCCGGGTCCTCCTCCGGGGCGTCCTGGGGGGGGAAGTGGTCCACACAGGCGTCCAGCAGGTCCCCGGTGCCGTGGCCGTGGACGGCGGAGACCGGGACGGGGTCCCCCAGGCCCAGGTTGTAGAACTCGTAGACGTCGGGGTCGGTCTGGCCCACCCGGTCCATCTTGTTCACCGCCAGCACCACCGGCTTCCCCGCCTTGAGGAGCATCCCGGCCACCTCCTGGTCCGCGGCGGTGAGGCCGGTCTGGATGTCGCAGACCAAGACGATGACGGTGGCGGTCTCGATGGCGATTTCCGCCTGGGCGCGCATGAACAGCAGGATCTCGCTGTCCGCCCCCGGCTCGATGCCGCCGGTGTCCACCAGGTCGAATTTCCGCCCCCGCCACTCGCAGGGGGCGTAGAGCCGGTCCCGGGTGACGCCGGGGGTGTCCTCCACGATGGAGAGGCGCCGCCCGGCCAGCTTATTGAAGAGCATGGACTTGCCCACGTTGGGGCGGCCCACGATCGCCACAAGGGGTCTGGCCACAAACAACACTCCTTTTCCGGGCGGAGGTCCGCCCTACCGCTCAAAGATCGCGTCACACAGCCGGAAGCCGTCCTGCTCCACCGGGACCACCCGCACCCCCAGGCGCCGGGCGACCTGGTCCAGGGTCACATCGTCCAAAAACACGTCCTGGCCGTGGCGGAGCATATTCACCGGCAGCAGCAGCCGCTCCCCCAGGTCCCGGCCCGCCAGCTGGTCCATCAGGTCCCCGCCGGTGACCAGGCCGGAGACGGTGATGGTCTCCCCGAAAAAGCGGTTGACCACCGGGTAGACCGTCCCCCGCCGATGGCACTTCTCCTCCGCCTGCCGGAGGAGCTTGTCCAGAAAGGGGGCGGCGGCCACGCCGCAGGCCACGCTGAAGGGGGAGACCGGCCTCTCCTCCTGGAGGGCCAGGGCGGCGTCAAACTCGGTCATCAGCAGCCGGAGCATCCCCACGCCGTTCTCCAGCTGGGTGTAGTCCTCAAAGTAGCTGTCTTCGGGGATCTCCCGGCCGGCCTGGAGGTAGAACTCGTCCGAGCACCAGAAGATCCGGGTGCCGTGCCGCGCCAGGCACCGCGCCGCGAAGGCCTCCACCATGTCCACCACCGCCCCGGCGGCGGCGGGGGCGTAGGGCTCCAGGGGATAGAGCCCCTCCCGGTGCCGGGTCAGTCCCACCGGCACCACCGACACGCTGTTCACCCCCGGATAGAGGGCGGCCAGGTCCTCCATGGTCCGCTGGAGGTGGGGCCCGTCGTTGAGGCCGGGACAGGTGACCACCTGGCAGTTCATGGTGATCCCGGCGGCGGCGAAGCGGCCCATGAGCTCCAGCCCCTCCCGGCCCCGCCGGTTGCCCAGGAGCATGGCCCGCAGGTCGGGCTCGGTGGCGTGGACCGAGACGTTGATGGGGGAGATGCGCAGGTCGATGATGCGCTGGATCTCCCGCTGGGAGAGATTGGTGAGGGTGATATAGTTGCCCATGAGGAAGGAGAGCCGGGCGTCGTCGTCCTTGAAGTACAAACTGGGGCGCAGGCCCTTGGGCAGCTGGTCCACAAAGCAGAAGACGCAGTGGTTGGCGCAGGAGCGGGGCGTGTCCATCATATAGGTCTCGAAGTTCAGCCCCAGCTCCTCCCCCTCCCTCTTGCGCACCCGCAGGGTCCGGCGGACGCCGTCCCGCTCCAGGGTCAGGTCCAGGACGGGGTCGTAGGTGTAGAACTTGTAGTCCAGCACGTCCACGATGGGGTGGCCGTTGACCTCCGCCAGCCGCTCCCCCGGCCGGACCCCGGCCCGCTTGGCCGGGCTGTGGGGGTCCACGGCGGTGATGACCGTCTTGCTCACGCGCTTCTCCTCCCTCCGGCGGCCTTGGAAAAAAAGCAGGGCGGAACGCCTCGTCCGCCCTGCTTTCCTGCCGGTATGAACTTACTGCGCGGACGCAGTCTTGCTGTAATCCCGGCCATTGTAGGTCATGCAGGACTTACACAGGCGGTGGGGCAGCTTGTACTCGCCGCACTTGGGGCAGAGGACCAGGTTGGGGGCCTCCATCTTCCACACGCTGCTGCGGCGTTTGTTCCGGCGCTGCTTGGATACTTTACTCTTGGGGACTGCCATATTGACACCTCCTTTGGATAACTGGCCTTGTCCGGCGATCGATCACTCAAAGAACTTGGCGAGGCCCGCCAGTCGGGGGTCCACCTCTCTGACACAGCGGCAAGGCTCCAGGTTCAGGTTCGCCCCGCAGCCGGGACAGAGGCCCTTGCAGTCCTCTGAGCAGAGGTTCTTGGTGTCCATCTCTAAAATGAATGTGTCGGTCATCAACCGGCCCACGTCCAGGGTGTCCCCCTCCAGGGGGACGATCTCCCCGTCGTCGTCCTCTTCCCGCTCCAGCGCGTCGGCCAGAAGGGCCTCGTACTCCACCAGTTTCTCCCTGGTGAAGGGGGTGGCGCAGCGGTCGCACACCAGGGACAGCCGCGCCCTGGCGGTGGCCCGGAGGACCAGCGCGCCGGCCATGTTCCGGACCTCGCCCCGGACCGAGACCGGCTCTGTCACCGGCCGGCGGCCGCCGAATTCCAGCTGGGAGAGGTCCAGCTGAAAGTCGAAGGGGAGTTGGGCGCCGGGTACCAGTATCACGTCTTTCAGATCCAGTTTCATGGCACACCTCGCACAACGGTACGGCAAATATTATACCCGCTCAGCGGTCAGATGTCAAACATTTTCTGGAGAATTTTGAAAATTTCCGTCCCCCGCTCAGAACAGGCCGCCCAGCCACCCGCTCAGGGGCAGATAGGCCGCGGGCAGGAAGATGGCCGGGAGCATATTGCCCACCCGGATCTTCTCCTTGCCCAGCTCCAGCATATTCACCGCGATCCCCACGATGATCAGGCCGCCCACGGCGCTCATCTCCGCCACCAGCTCCTCGGAGAGGTAGGGTCCCACCGCCTCGGCCAGCAGGGTGAGGCCGCCCTGGTAGAGGAGCAGGGGGATGACGGAGAAGACCACCCCCACCCCCATGGTGGCGGCGAAGGAGATGGAGGTCACCCCGTCGATGACCCCCTTGGACACCAGGATGGACCAGTCCCCCCGGAGCCCGGCGGCCAGGGAGCCGTTGATGGCCATGGCCCCCACGCAGAAGAGGACGCTGGCGCTGACGAACCCCTCGCTGAATCGGGCGTTGCCCTGGCCCCGGAAGGCCAGCTTGCTCTTGAGCAGCTCCCCCACCCGGTCCATCCGCTTCTCGATGTCCAGCGCCTCCCCCAGCAGGGTCCCCACCACCATGCACACGATGACGCACAAGGTGTCCCGGGTCTCCAGGGCGGCGGAGGCCCCGATGGCCAGGACGCACAGGCCCAGGGCGAAGGTGACGGCGCGGGTGAAGCGGGGCGGGATCCGGCCCCTGAACAGCAGGCCGATGGCGCTGCCCAAAAGGACCAGGGCCACGTTGATGAAGGTGGCGGGCATAGCTCTGACAACTCCTCCGTTGGATGTTCCGAGGAGGTATTGTAGCACAAGCGCCCACCCTTTGCAACCACAAAAAAGCCGCCGGGGCGGGGACGGCTCCCCGGCCCGGACGGCCCCGCCCGCTCACAGGCGGCGGTAGAGTTCCATCTGGCGGCGCAGGCGCTGGGCCAGCTTGGGGGTGGCGGCGTTTTTGGCCATCCGCCACTGCCAGTTTCCCCCCAGGGTGGAGGGGGTGTTGATCCTGGCCTCGTCCCCCAGCTCCAGCACGTCCTGCATCTGGACCACCGCCAGGTCGGCCACGCTGGCCCAGGCCCCCCGCATCATCCCCCAGGCCATCCCCTCCCTGGGGGTGATGTGGAGGTAGTCCGCGGCGAAGGCCACGTCCTGAGGGTCGGCCGAGCGGGCCCAGCCCAGGACGGTGGAGTTGTCGTGGGTGCCGGTGTAGACCACACAGTGGCGGTCATAGTTGTGGGGCAGATAGTCGCTGTCCTCCCGGGAGTCGAAGGCGAACTCCAGCACCTTCATTCCCGGAAAGCCGGTGTCGGCCAGGAGCTGACGCACCCCGTCGGTGAGGAAGCCCAGGTCCTCGGCGATGATGGGGGGGCGGCCCACCCGGCGCTCCACCGCCCGGAAGAAGTCCAGGCCGGGCCCCTCCCGCCAGCGGCCGTTCCGGGCGGTCTCCTGGCCGTAGGGGATGGCGTAGTACGCCTCAAAGCCCCGGAAGTGGTCCACCCGGACCACGTCGTAGATCCGGCACTGGCGGGAGAAGCGCTCCACCCACCAGGCGTAGCCGTCCCGCTTCATCCTGGCCCAGTCGTAGAGGGGGTTGCCCCAGAGCTGGCCGTCGGCGGTGAAGGCGTCCGGCGGGCAGCCGGCCACCTCCACAGGCCGCAGCTGGTCGTCCAGCTGGAACTGCCGGGGGGCGGCCCACACGTCCACCGAGTCCAGGGCCACATAGATGGGCAGGTCCCCGATGAGAAAGACCCCCCGGTCGTTGGCGTAGCGCTTGAGCTGGTCCCACTGGCGGTAGAACAGGTACTGCGCGCACCGCCAGAACGCCAGGTCCTCCCGGTGGCGCTCCCTGGCCCTGGCCAGGGCGGCGGGGCGGCGGCGGCGCAGGGCGTCGGGCCACTCCTGCCAGGACCGGCCGCCGTTCTCCTCCTTCAGGGCCATGAAGAGGGCGTAGTCCTCCAGCCAGGGATTTTGGGCGCAAAACGCCTCAAACTCCGCCGGGGGGTCCCGGAAGAAGCGCCGGGCGGCCAGGCGGAGGAGGGGGAAGCGCTTTTGGTAGAGCTCGTCATAGTGGACCTGCCGGTCCTGGGTGAAGGCCGCGGCCCGGATCTCCCCGCGCCGGAGCAGACCCTCCTGGCAGAGCTGGTCCAGGTCGATGAAGTAGGGGTTGCCGGCGAAGGTGGAGAAGGAGGAGTAGGGCGAGTCGCCGTAGCTGGTGGGGCAGATGGGCAGGAGCTGCCAGTAGCGCTGGCCCGCGGCGCGCAAAAAGTCCACGAACCGCCGGGCCTCCTCCCCCATCGTCCCGATGCCGTAGGGGCTGGGCAGGGAGAACATGGGGAGCAGGATCCCTCCGTTTCTCATCGTATCCACATCCTTATCTCTCTCTTTTTTGTTCGGACGCCTCTATTTTACCCCTTTCCGGCCTCCGCCGCAACCCCCTTTCCCCGCCATGGCTCCTCCGCCGCCTCCGGCTCCAGGGACATGGCCGAGCATTCGTAGGCCACCCGCTCCTCCCGGCGGTCCGGGTACTGCTTGGTGTAGCTCCGGCTCTGGAGGCGGCCGGTCAGCTCCAGGCGGCTGCCCACCCCCAGGGCGGCGCACCGCTGGGCCATGGACCCCCAGGCGATGCAGGGCAGATAGTCCGAGCGGCCGTACCGGCGGTTCACCGCCAGGGTGAAGTCGCAGATCTCCCGGCCCAGCGGGGTGCGGCGGACCTCGTCCCGGCGGCAGATCGTGCCCCGCAGGGTCAGGAGGTTGGCCGGGGGTTCCCCGGTGGGGCGCACCCCGTCGGCCAGGACGGTGATGACCAGCCGGGCCCCCTCCCCACTGCGGTTGTTGAAGGTCCGCAGGCTCCCGGTCACCTCCACCGCCGCCCCCGGCTCCGGCGGGCTCTGGTCCAGCAGGCGGCCGGGCAGCTGGATGTTCAGCACATCCTCGTTGCCTGAGAGCCGCTCCACCGTCAGGGGAAAGAGGTAAAAGCGCTCCTGGTGGCTGATGTGGGAAAACCGGGGCGGCCCCGACACCGTGCCCCGCAGGAGGATCTGGTTTTGGTCCTTGCAGCTGTCCATGACGCAACGCTCCTTGTCTTCGGTTGCGTCAATCTATGCGGACCGGCCCTTCTTTAGACCAGCCCGTCCCCCGCCGGGTCCCCCTCCAGGTCCGCCAGCTCCCGCCGGCCCCAGGCCACCCGCTTGCGGTCCACCAGGTCCATCGGCCCCACGTTGTTGGCGGTGGAGCACCCCCCGATGGCCCCACAGCCCAGGGTGAGGGCGGGGAACAGGCCGGTGGTGGCCCCGATCCCCCCCAGGGCGGAGGGGGTGTTCACCACCACCCGGGAGGCGGGGACCGCCCGGGCGAACCGCTCCACCACCCGCCGGTCCCCGGCGTGGAGGGCGAAGGTGTGCCCCGCGCCCTGATAGCGCAGCAGCTCCACGCACCGCGCCAGGACCCCCTCCTCGTCCGCCTCCTCATAGAAGGCCAGGACGGGGCAGAGCTTTTCCCCGGAAAAGGGGTGGTCCCGCCCCACCCCGTCCTCCTCCGCCAGGAGGACCCGGGCGCTCCGGGGGACGCCGGTCAGCCCCGCCAGGCGGCACACCTCCCCCGCCGACCTGCCCACCAGGGCGGGGTCCACCGCCCCGTCCCCCCGGAGGAGGCGGGCCCCCAGGGCGGCCCGCTGGGCCCGGTCCAGGAAGACCCCGCCCTGGCGGACGAACTCGGCCCGCGCCCGGTCGGCCAGGGACCGCTCCACCACCACCGCCTGCTCCGCGGCGCAGATGAGCCCGTTGTCGAAGGTCTTGGAGTCCATCACCCGCCGGACCGCGGCCGCCAGGTCACAGCTGGGGTGGAGGCAGACCGGGACGTTCCCCGCCCCCACCCCGATGGCCGGGGTGCCGGAGGAGTAGGCCGCCCGGACCATCCCCTCCCCGCCGGTGGCCAGGATCCGCCGGGTGTCCCGGTGGCCCATCAGCGCTCTGGCCCCCTCCGGGGTGGGGGCGCCGATGGCGGTGAGGGCGTCCGCGGGGCCCCCGGCCCGCTCCACCGCCTCCCGGAGCAGCTCCACGGTCCGCAGGACGCACCGCACCGCCCCCGGATGGGGGGAGAAGACCACCGGGTCCCCCGCCTTCAGGCAGATCATGGCCTTGTAGAGCACGGTGGAGGTGGGGTTGGTGGAGGGGATCAGGGCGGCCACCACCCCCACGGGCACGCCGAAGTCCCAGGTCCGCTCCGCCCGGTCCTCCCCCAGCGGGCCCACCACCTTCATCCCCCGGATGGCGGCGTAGACCCTCCGGGCGGCAAAGAGGTTCTTGAGCCGCTTGTGCTCCGCCACGCCGAAACCGGTCTCCTCCGCCGCCAGCCGGGCCAGTTCCCCGGCGTGGTCCCGGCCGGTCCGGGCCACCGCCTCCACCAGCCGGTCCAGCTCCTCCTGCTCCATCCCGGCCAGGCGCTCCCCGGCGCGGGCCGCCCGGCGGACGCACTCCCCCGCCTCCCGGACAGACCGCCTGTCCCGGTCGGTCCCGCCTGTCGCCCCCGGCCGGACCGGCCGGGGATGGGTCCGCGCTCGCTCCATGTCCATCCCTCCAATCCGCCTTAGTATGGCGCCCCCGGGAGGAACTATTCCCTCCCGCCGGGGCTGGACGGCGGGGAAAAAATCTGCTATACTGCTCTGAGCCCGATCAAGGGAAAGGAGGCGCGGCGGATGGCGCTGGTGGCTCTGTTGTGCGCGGTGTGGCTGGGGCTGGGGGTGGTCCTCCTCTGGCGGTCCGGCCTGTCCGGAAGGCCGCTGGCGGTCTGTCTGGCCGTCCTGGCCGCGGCCCTGGCGGCGCGGCTCCTCCTTCTGGACCACATCACCGACGACTACACCACCTTCCTGTCCAACTGGGCCGCCTTTTTCCGGGAAAACGGCGGCTTTTCCGCCCTGGCCCGGCCGGTGGGGGACTACAACGTCCCCTACCTCTATCTCCTGGCCGCCATCTCCTACCTCCCCGCCCCGGACCTCTACCTGATCAAGCTCTTCTCGGTCTTTTTCGACCTGCTGCTGGCCCTGGAGGGGATGCGGCTGGTCCGGCTTACCCTCCCCGGCCGGGAGGGACGGGCCGCCGCCGCCTTCTGCGTCCTGCTCCTGCTGCCCACGGTGGTCCTCAACGGCGCCTGCTGGGGCCAGTGCGACAGCGTTTACGGCTCCCTGGTCCTCCTGGCCCTGGCCGACGCCCTGGACCGCCGCCCCGCCCGGAGCGTGGTGTTCCT
>CANRBW010000038.1 GCA_947628975.1 uncultured Oscillospiraceae bacterium
CACCGTCAACAAGAACAAGGTCCCCGGCGACACCCGCAGCCCCTTCGTCACCAGCGGCATCCGGGTGGGTACTCCCGCCGCCACCACCCGCGGCCTCGGCCCCGACGACTTTGCCGAGATCGCCCGCGTCATCTGGGCCGCCGCCACCGACTTTGACGGCAACCAGGACGCCCTGCGCGCCCGGGTGGCCGCCCTGACCGCCAAGTACCCCCTGTACGAGGGGTAAAGGGGAAGACCTTTCCAGACAAGAGAGGGAGGTGGGTACGTGGAATACCGGCCTTGGGCGGACGAGATCCGGCCTGAGACCCTGGAGGACGTGGTGGGGCAACAGCACATCCTGGGCCCCGACGGTCTTCTGCGCCGCATCGTGGAATCTGACCAGGTGCCTAACCTGATCTTCTACGGCCCCTCCGGCACCGGCAAGACCACCGTGGCCAACATCATCGCCAAGCGCTCCGGCCGGACCCTCCACCGGCTGAACGCCACCACCGCCTCCCTCTCTGATGTGAAGGAGATGATCGGCCAGATCGGCACCCTGCTGGCCCCCAACGGCATCCTGCTCTATCTGGACGAGATCCAGTACTTCAACAAAAAACAGCAGCAGTCCCTGCTGGAGGTCATCGAGAGCGGGGACGTGACCCTCATCGCCTCCACCACCGAAAACCCCTACTTCTACATCTACAACGCCGTCCTCTCCCGGTCCTCCGTCTTCGAGTTCAAGCCCCTCACCGCGCGGGACGTGGCCCCCGCCATCTCCCGCGGCTTTCGCTTCATGGAGGAGCGGCTGGGCCGGAAGCTGGAGCTGGAGGAGGGGGTGTGCGCCCACATCGCCTCCGCCTGTGGCGGGGACGCGCGGAAGGCGCTGAACACGGTGGAGCTGCTGGCCAACGCCGCCGTGACCCGGCAAGGCAAAGCCCTTGTCACCCTTGACGACGCCAAGCTGGCCGCCCAGGGCTCCGCCATGCGCTACGACAGGGAGGGGGACGACCACTACGACATCGCCTCCGCCCTGATGAAGTCCCTCCGGGGCTCCGATCCGGACGCGGCGCTGCACTTCCTGGCCCGGCTGTTGGAGGCGGGGGATATGATCACCGCCATCCGCCGCATCCTCTGCTCGGCCAGCGAGGACGTGGGCATGGCCTACCCCCAGGCGGCGCTGATCGTCCGGGCCCTGGTGGACAACGCCCTCCAGGTGGGCCTACCGGAGGCCAGGCTGTGCCTGGGCCAGGCGGTGGTGCTGTTGGCCACCGCGCCCAAGTCCAACACCGTGGTGGCCGCCATCGACGCGGCCCTGGCGGACGTCCGGGCGGGGCGGACCGGCTCCATCCCCCGGCACCTCCAAAACGTCCACGCCGACACCGCCGGCCAGGAGCGGGAGCAGGGCTACCTCTACCCCCACAGCTTCCCCGGCCACTGGGTCCCCCAGCAGTACCTCCCCGACGAGCTGGCGGGCGCGGTCTACTATAAGTACGGCGACAACAAGAGCGAGCAGGCCGCCCGGGCCTATTGGGAGAAGCTGAAAGGGGAGCGGGAATAGCGGACAGCGGGAGACGCCGAACGGATCCAAAGGAGGTTTTGCGCTATGCCCGTCCCCCTTCGCCTGGCCCTCTTTTTCGGGGGCATTTTTGCCCTTTACTTCCTTCTGCACCGGGCCACCCACAAAAACGCCCCCATCTCCGGGCCGTTTTTCTTTGAGATGGACTGCCTGGTGCTGAACACCGGCATCCCGTACTCCATCCCCTTCGGGGAGATCGACCGTGTGGAGCTGGAGTACAGCGCCGGAGAGCTGGAGACGCGGACCACTTACAGCCTGTGGGTCCGGGTCGTCCGAAAGAACGGCCAGACCAAAAAGGTCTGGTACAAGGGCTCCCGGACCGGCAAGCTGCCCGGGGACTACCAGGCGGCCCTGGAGGGGAAGGGGCTGACGGTGGCGGTCCGCGTCAAGTGACCTCGGTTGGGCAGAACACCGTCTCCGCGCCCGGCTTTTGGCAGTCCTCCGGGGCGTAGCGCCAGCGGGTGAGGACGCCGGAGGTCTGGAAGTACCGCGGGGCGGGCAGCTGGGCCTCGGCGGACAGGTGATCGATGAGCAGGAGCTTGATCTTCATCTGCCGGGGCTGGATGGACTTGATATAGACGCTGACCCGCTCCTCCAGGCGGTAGCCCGCCTTGGGCTCGGCCAGGCCGGAGAGGTTGGGGGTCAGTTCGACGAAATACCCGTAGTCCTTCACCCCCCGGATGATCCCCGGCACCGTCATCCCGGCGGTGAGAGACCGGACGTTCTCCTCCCAGGTGCCCAGAAGCTCCTTGTGGCTGAGGAGGATACGCCCCCGGTCCCGGTCCAGACCGGTGACCAGGGCGAAGATCCTCTGCCCGGGCCGGAAGCGCCGGTCCGGGTGGGGCAGGCGGGAGACCGAGATGTTCTCGATGCCGATCATGGAGGGCACGCCGCACCCCACGTCCACAAAGGCCCCGAAGGGCTCCAGGTGGGTGACCACGGCGGGGATGATCTGGCCGGGCCGCAGGGTGGTGAGCATCTGGCTCAGCGCCAGCGCCTGGGCCTGACGGCGGGAGAGGATGGGCCGGGGCTCCCCCTCGTCGGTGAGCTCCACCCCCGTCACCACGAAGGACACCGGCTTTCCCACGCGGGAGAGGATGGCAATGTCCCGCGTGCTCCCCTCCCCGATGCCCAGGGCGGCCTCGGTCCGGGGGATGACGCCGATAAAGGGGCCGACCTTTACAGACAAGTCGTGCTGGGCGTTGCAGGACAGGGCCACCCCCTCCAGCACCTCTCTGGCGGCCACGCATCGCAGAAGACTTTCCGCCTCGGCGCACCGGGCGATATTTTCCGGGCGATCCAACAGACTGCCCTCGGGCAGATAGGTTCGGTTCAATCCATCGTCCCCTTTTTTCCGGATGGGGAAGTATATGCCCCCGGCGGGGGACACTTGCAAAAAACTTGGGAGGGACGGCCTGTGGACATCCGGGTGGGAGATACCCTGGTGATGAAAAAGGAGCACCCCTGCGGCAGCCGGGAGTGGCGGGTCCTGCGGGTGGGGATGGATTTCAAGCTGGTCTGCGCCGGCTGCGGCCGCCAGGTCATGCTGCCCCGGAGCCGGGCGGAGAAAAACGTGAAACGGATCGTGCGGGAGGAGACGCGGGAATGAAGGAGTTTTGGAGCAGCCGGGTCCGGGATATGACCCCCTACACCCCCGGCGAACAGCCCAGGGACCGGAAATTCATCAAGCTCAACACCAACGAAAACCCCTATCCTCCCGCCCCCGAGGTGGTCGCGGCCATCCGGGAGGCGGCGGGGGAGACCCTGCGCCTCTATCCCGACCCGGAGTGCCTGGCCCTGCGCCGGGCGGTGGCCCAGGCCACCGGCGTGGGGGAGAGCCAGGTCTTCTGCGGCAACGGCTCGGACGAGGTCCTCTCCTTCGCCTTCCAGGCCTTTTTTGACAAGGCGGTCCCCATCACCTTCCCCGACATCACATACAGCTTCTACGAGGTGTATGTAAAGTATCTTGACTTGACAGCCCGCACCATTCCGCTGGAGACGGACTTCTCCCTCCCTCTGGAGCGGTTCCTCGCCGAGCCCAGGGGGGGCGTCGTCCTCGCCAACCCCAACGCCCCCACCGGCCAGGCCCTGGGGGCGGCGGACCTCCGCCGGGTGGTGGAGGCCCACCCCGACCAGGTGGTGGTGGTGGACGAGGCGTATGTGGACTTCGGGGCGGAGAGCATGGCGCCGTGGGTGGGGACCTACCCCAACCTCCTGGTGGTCCAGACCACCTCCAAGTCCCGGTCCCTGGCCGGTCTGCGGGTGGGCTGGGCCCTGGGGGACGAGAACCTCATCGCCGCCCTGCGCTGTGTGCGGGACTCCATCAACTCCTACACCGTGGACCGCCTGGCCCAGGCCGGTGCGGCGGCGGCCCTGGCGGCAGGGGACTACTTCGCCCAGGTTTGCCGCCAGGTGGCGGAAACCCGTGAAAAAACCTGGACCCGCCTGCGGGACATGGGCTTTGACGTGGCGCCGTCCAAGGCCAACTTCCTCTTTGTCCGCCACCCGGCGGTTCCCGGCCCGGCGCTGTTCCGGGGCCTGCGGGAGCGGGGGATCCTGGTCCGCCGCTGGGATCTGCCCCGCATCGGGGACCATCTGCGGATCTCCATCGGCACCGAGGCGGAGATGGACGCCCTTTGCCAGGCGCTGGCGGAGCTGACTGCCGGGAAGTGACCTCCCAAACGAGCCGGGCATACACTGGAACTGGAAGGGGCGCGGACGCGCCGAATCCACTTTCAACTGGGAGGTTCAAGCCATGGCTGAAAAGGTCATGCCCGGCCCCGTGCAGGAAGACGCCTGCATCCGGGAGGCTGTGTGCGTACACACGAAAAAGATCTTCGACTCCTGCCGCGACAAGGACTGCGTCGAGGATCTGCGTTTCTATCCCACCCAGAGCTCCAAGGCGGTCATCGACCGCGCCGTCAGCGTCAAGCCCGGCGCCGCGGAGCTTTTGGACGTATACATCGACGTGGCCCCCGTGGGCTTCAACCGGGGCTTCTACACCGTGGACGTGCGGTACTTCTACCGCGTCACCGCCGACGCGTTCGTGGGCGCGGCCCGGCCGGTGTGCGTCACCGGTCTGGCCGTTTTTGACAAGCGGGTCATTCTCTTTGGCAGCGAGAGCGGCGCCAAGGTCTTCACCTCCGACCGGGAGGACCTCTCCCGCGACCGGGACCTGTGCCCCGCCGGACTGCCCACCGCCGTGGTGGAGGCGGTGGACCCCATCGTGCTGAGCGTGAAGCTGGTGGACAGCTGCGAGTGCGGCGGCTGCGACTGCGATCTGTGCGAGGTCCCCGGCGGCGTCAGCGCCTGCTTTGGCAGCGACCTGGACTTCGCCTGCGGCGGCAAGCGCATCTACCTGACCCTGGGCCAGTTCTCCATCATCCGGCTGGAGCGGGACACCCAGCTCCTGATCCCGGCCTACGACTACTGCCTGCCGGAGAAGGAGTGCGCCTGCGGCTGTGAGGACGACCCCTGCGAGATCTTCCGCCAGGTGAAGTTCCCCGTGGACGAGTTCTTCCCCCCCAACACCCTGGGGGGCGCGGAGGGCTACCGGGAGATCCGCGGCTGCTGCCGCTGAGCCGGGCCTGACCGGTCCCGGCCGGGGAAGAGGAAAAAAGGGGAGAGGGGGGACGGCGGATGGAGAGCCTGTTTTGCTGTCCGGTCTGCGGCGGCGCGCTGGAGCGGGACGAGAGGGGCTGCCGCTGTGCCGCCGGGCACAGCTTTGACCGGGCCAGGGAGGGGTATGTGAACCTCCTGAGCGCCAACCGCCGCCACTCCCGCCTCCCCGGCGACGACGCCCTCATGGTCGCGGCCCGGAGCCGCTTTCTGGACGGCGGGTGGTACGCCCCCCTGCGGGACGCCCTGTGCCGCCTCCTTCAGGACAGCGCCCTCCCGGCCCCGCGGGTGCTGGACGCGGGCTGTGGGGAGGGGTACTACACCGCCGCCCTGGCCCGCTGGGCCTCAGAGGCGGGCGGGGCCCTGGCCGGGGTGGACCTCTCCAAGCCGGCGGTGAGGCGGGCGGCCCGGCGCTGTCCCTCCGGGGAGCTGGCGGTGGCCTCGGTCTACCACCTGCCCCTGGCCTCCGGCGGGGTGGATGCGGTGGTCAACTGCTTCTCCCCCCTGGCCGCCGGGGAGTTTGGCCGGGTCCTGCGCCCCGGCGGGGTCTTCCTCTATGTGGTCCCCGGCCCCCGGCACCTCTGGGAGATGAAGCGGGTCCTCTACGACCAGCCCTACCAGAAGGAGGAGCGGCGGGAGTGCTACCCCGGCTTTTCCTACCGGGAGGTGGTCCCGGTGGAGTATTCCTTCACCCTGACCGACCCCCGGGACCTCCAGGCGCTGTTCCACATGACCCCCTACGCCTGGAAAACGCCCCGGGAGGGGGTGGAGCGTCTGCTGGACCGGGAGGAGATGACCCTCACCGCCCAGTTCCGCGTCCACGTCCTCACCCGGACCGGCTCCTCCGCCTAGCAAAGGGAAAGCACGGAAGGCCCCCCGGCCTTCCGTGCTTGATTTTCCGCCGTCCCGCGGCGCCCGCGCCTGACGCGAGCCCCGCGGGGCGGCCTTGTTTCGCTCACTTCGCCGCCGGGGCGGGGACCACCACCAGCAGATACGCCGACTCCGGCGTCAGGTCCTCCCCCCGGTCCCGGAGCTGGCAGGAGCCGTCAGCCAGGAGGTCGGGGAGGGCGGAGGCGGGGAGGAGGAACTGGACCTCTCCGCTGTCCAGGACCCGGCTGGGGTAGTCCCAGTCCGGAGGGACCGCCCGGCCCCAGGTGACCACCGCCCGGTAGGAGGAGAAGTCCGCCTCCCCATCGGCCTGGGCCGCTTCAGCCGCCTCCGCCTCCGGGACCTCCGCCACAGGGGCGGCCCCGTCGGCGTGGAAGACGGCGATGGGGGCGGTGGCGTCCTCCGCGGCCCCCCGACCCGCCTGGCCGGGGAGCGCCGTCGGGGCCGGGACCGGCTCCGCCCGGTCGGCGAGGACCGTCTTGGCGTTTTGGTCCCCCTCCGGCTCCTGGGCGGCCGGGGCGTCCGCCGTCCCGGCGGCCCTCGCCGACCCGCTGTCCGCGGACCGGGCCGTGGCGGCGGTGGTCCCGCCCTCCTTGTCCTGGGCCGACGACTTGGCGGAGAAGGTCTCGTTGCGGGCCGGGGCGCTCTGCCCTCCGGCCGCGGCGGCCGGGGCGGGGAGGGGGGCGCTGTCCGCCACGGCGGGGGCGGGCTGGGCCGTCTCCGCGCTATGGGGCAGGGCGTGGGGGAGCCGCCACAGGGCCAGAAGGGCCACCGCCGCGGCGGCGGCCATGGCCCCCCACCGCAGCCAGCGGACCGCCCCGGTACGCCCGGCCCGCCGGGGCGGCAGATGGCTCAGGACCGCCTGGCGCAGCTCCGGCGGGGCCTCCGCCTCCAGGGCGGCGGGGCAGGCCGCGTGAAGGGCGGCCAGCTCCTCCCGGAGGGCCCGGCAGTGGGGACAGCGGGCCAGATGGTCCTCCAGCTGGGCGCGCTCCGCCGGGGTCAGCTCGCCGTCCAGGTCGGCGGAGATCGCCTCCAGCGCCTGTTGACAGTCCATGGCCGGGCCTCCTTTCCTCGGTGTTTCTCAGGTAGACGCTGGCGGGCCGGAAAAGTTCCCGTCGGCCAGCAAAATGTTTCGCAGGGCCAGCCGCGCCCGGGAGAGGCGGGACTTCACCGTGCCCACCTCCAGGCCCAGCGCCTGGGCGATCTCGGCGTAGCTCAGGCCGTTGAGTTCCCGGAGGACCAGGACCTGCCTGTGCTCGTGGGAGAGATGGGTCAGGGCCCGCGCCACCGCCTGGCGGAACTCCTTGCTCTCCAGCTGGCTGTGGGGGGAGGGGCCCCGGTCCGGGAGGTCCAGCGCCCGGTCTTCCCCGTCCCACAGCGGGACCGTCCCCCGCGCCCGGCGGGTCTTCTCCCGGCGCAGGAAGTCGATGGCGGCGTTGGTGGCCAGGCGGTAGAGCCAGGTGGAGAACTTGCTGTCAAAGTGGAACCCCGGCAGGCCCCGCCAGGCGTTGAAGAAGGTCTCCTGGGTGAGGTCCATGGCGTCCTCCGGGGAGCCCACCAGCCGCAGGATGAGGGCGTAGACCTTGTTTTGATGGGTCTCCAGCAGCAGGGCAAAGGCGTCCTGGTCGCCCTGGGCGGCCCGTTGGATCCATTCCCGCTCCTCCACGCGCGCACCTCCTCCCGGTGTGTGTTCCGGCCCTTCTCAGTCCGACAGGTCCCGGAGGATCCCGCGGGTACACCGCTCCAGGTCCTCCATGGTCTCCACCCGGCACACCTCCGTCTTCCAGTAGCCGGAGCGGGGGACCCCCTTGAGGTAGAGGGCGTAGTGCCGCCGGGCCTCCAGACAGGCAATCTTCTCCCCCTTGACCGCCATGGCCAGGCGGAATTGCTCCATGGCGGTCTCGCACCGCTCCCGCAGGGGTGGCCGGGGCGGGATGGGCTCCCCGGCCAGGGCGGCCTTGGCCTGGGCGAAGATCCAGGGGTCGCCGAAGGCCCCCCGGCCGATCATGGCCATATCCGCCCCGGTGTAGCGCAGGATGTGGGCCGCGTCCGACCCGGAGAACACGTCCCCGTTGGCGATGACCGGGATGGACAGGGCGGCCTTCACCGCCCGGATGATGTTCCAGTCCGCCCGCCCGGCGTACATCTGGGTCCTGGTCCGGCCGTGGACGGCCACGGCGGCGGCCCCGGCCTCCTCCAGGACGCGGCAGAATTCCACGCAGTTGACGCTGCCCTTGTCCCAGCCCGCGCGGGTCTTCACCGTCACCGGGAGCCCGCCCGCGCCCCGGATCACCGCCTTGACGATGGCGGCGGCCTTGGCCGGGTCTCGCATGAGGGCGGAGCCGTCCCCGCTCTTGACCACCTTGGGCACCGGGCAGCCCATGTTGATGTCGATCACGTCGGGCCGGGCCCGCTCGGCCACGATGGCCGCCGCCCGCTCCATCGACTCCGGGTCGCTGCCAAAGAGCTGGACGGCGGCGGGGTGCTCGTCGGGGGCGAGGGTCATCAGGGGGATGGACTTCCGGTCCTGGTAGCAAAGGGCCTTGGCGCTGACCATCTCGGTGACGGTATACCCCGCCCCCAGCCTTCTGCACACCGTGCGGAAGGCCAGGTCGGTGACCCCGGCCATGGGGGCCAGCGCCACCGGGGTCTGGATGTCCACCGCTCCGATCCTCACCGCCGCTCCCCCCGTTCTCCTGAAGTGCGACCATCTTATCACAATTTCCCCCCAATGGCAAGGACTCCCCCCGTTTGGCTTGACTTTGGCGCGGCGAGACCCTACAATACGAAGGAGAAGGGGGGAGCGGACATGGAGGGGGAAATGAGCCGGGCGGTCAGCTGCGCCTTTACCGGTCACCGCCCCGGCACGCTGCCCTGGGGGGAGGACGAGTCCGCCCCCGCCTGCGTGGCGCTGAAGGCGCGGCTGGACCAGGCGGTGGAGCGCGCCTATGACGAGGGCTACCGCCACTTCATCTGCGGCATGGCCCGCGGGGCGGACTTCTTCTTTTGCGAGGCGGTCCTGCGTCTGCGCGGGTCCCACCCGGAGGTCCGGCTGGAGGCGGCGGTGCCCTTTCCCGGCCAGAGCGACCGCTGGAGCGAGGCCGACCGGGACCGCTACGCCGGCCTGCTGCGGGCCTGCGATGTGGAGACCCTGATCCAGCGGAACTACGCGCCGGGCTGTATGCAGCGGCGCAACCGCTACATGGTGGACCACGCCAGCTGTATCATCGCCGTCTTCAACGGCGACCCCGGCCACAGCGGCACCCTGGGGACCCTGAACTACGCCCTGAGCCAGGGGCTGAAGGTGGTCCTGCTGGAGGTTTGACTTTTCCGGCGCAATCAGGTAGAATAGAACGAATTGCAAAGAACGAGGAAAAGGAGGGCTCCACAGCTATGAGAGCCAGTCTGATCTTGGAAAACGGGGCTGTTTTCCTGGGCCAGTCCATCGGCGAGGTCGGCAAGCGGGTCTGCGAGCTTGTCTTCAACACCTCCATGACCGGCTACCAGGAGATCCTGACCGACCCGTCCTACGCCGGGCAGGGGGTGGTGATGTCCTACCCGCTGATCGGCAACTACGGCGTCAACGACCAGGACAACGAGTCCACCCGGCCCTGGGCGGAGGCGCTGATCGTCCGGCACCTGTCCCCCCTGGGCAGCAACTTCCGCTGCCAGGGCACCCTGGACGAGTACCTGAAGGAATACCACATCGCCGGGGTGCAGGGGGTGGACACCCGCGCCCTGACCCGCATCCTCCGCTCCCAGGGCACCATGAACGGCATGATCACCTGCGGCTCGGACTTCTCCATCCAGGAGGCGCTGGAGGAGATCCGCTCCTTCCGGGTGGCGGGCACGGTGGAGCGGGTCACCCGCCCGGCGGCGGAGCTCTTCCCCGCCCAGGGGGAGGAGCGCTTCCGGGTGGCCTTGATGGACTTCGGCGTCAAGCGCAATATGATCGACTGTCTGACCCGCCGGGGCTGCGCCGTCACCGTCTTTCCCGCCCACACCCCGGCGGAGGAGATCCTCCGGGGCGGCTTTGACGGGGTGATGCTCTCCAACGGCCCCGGCGACCCCGCCGACAACGTGGCCATCATCCAGGAGGTCAAACAGCTCTACGACAGCGACCTGCCCATCTTCGCCGTCTGCCTGGGCCACCAGCTCCTGGCCCTGGCCACCGGGGCCAAGACCCACAAGATGCCCTTCGGCCACCGGGGGGGCAACCACCCGGTGAAGGACCTGGCCGCGGGGCGGTGCTTCATCACCAGCCAGAACCACGGCTATGTGGTCACCCCGGAGACGGTGGACCCCGCCGTGGCGGAGATCTCCCACGTCAACGTCAACGACGGCACGGTGGAGGGCCTGCGCTACAAGCGGCCCCGGTGCTTCACCGTCCAGTTCCACCCCGAGGCCGCCCCCGGCCCCATGGACACGGAATATCTCTTTGACCGCTTTTTGAGTGATATGGGAGGTGAGGACCATGCCTAAGGACCCCAAGATCAGGAAGGTGCTGGTGCTGGGCTCCGGCCCCATCGTCATCGGCCAGGCCGCGGAGTTTGACTACGCCGGCACCCAGGCCTGCCGCGCCCTGCGGGAAGAGGGGGTGGAGGTGGTGCTGGTCAACTCCAACCCCGCCACCATCATGACCGACCCCGACATCGCCGACCACGTCTACATCGAGCCGCTGAACGTGGCCTCCCTGACCCAGATCATCCAGAAGGAGCGGCCGGACTCCATCCTGCCCACCCTGGGGGGCCAGACCGGGCTGAACCTGGCCATGAACCTCCACGAGGCCGGCGTCCTGGCCGACTACGGCGTGCGGCTGCTGGGCACCTCCCCCGCCTCCATCAAGAAGGCGGAGGACCGCCAGGAGTTCAAGGACGCTATGGAGGCCCTGGGCCAGCCCTGCGTCACCTCCGACGTGGTGGAGAGCGTGGAGGCCGCCGTGGCCTTCGCCAGGCAGATCGGCTACCCGGTCATCGTCCGCCCCGCCTACACCCTGGGCGGCACCGGCGGCGGCATCGCCTATGACGAGGTCTCCCTCCGGGAGATCGCCGACCGGGGCATCCACCTCAGCCGGGTGGGCCAGGTGCTCATCGAGCGGTGCATCGCCGGCTGGAAGGAGATCGAGTTCGAGGTCATGCGGGACTCGGCGGGGAACGTGATCCAGATCTGCTCCATGGAGAACATCGACCCCGTGGGCGTCCACACCGGGGACTCCATCGTGGTGGCCCCCACCCAGACCCTGGCCAACAAGGAGTACCAGATGCTCCGCTCCGCGGCGCTGGACATCATCTCCGCCCTGGAGATCGAGGGGGGCTGCAACTGCCAGTTCGCCCTGAACCCCGACAGTTTTGAGTACGCCGTTATCGAGGTCAACCCCCGTGTCTCCCGCTCCTCCGCCCTGGCCTCCAAGGCCACCGGCTACCCCATCGCCAAGGTGGCCGCCAAAATCGCCTTGGGCTACACCCTGGACGAGATCCCCAACGCCGTCACCGGCAAGACCACCGCCTGCTTCGAGCCCACC
>CANRBW010000039.1 GCA_947628975.1 uncultured Oscillospiraceae bacterium
GGGTACAAAATTAGATAAAATAGTTAGGAATTCCTTGACTCACCCCCTGTGATTTGTTAAAATTGTGATAAATTCGCGGCCCCCTGCGGAGCGGGGCGCGCCACAAGGAGGAGTTATGGAATGAAGCGCAGTTGGAGACGAGCCCTATCCCTCTTGCTGACCGTCGCGCTGATGGCCGGTCTGCTGGCCATCCCCGCCGCGGCGGCGGATCCCGGCCAGGTGGGGTACATCTGGGACTTCACCGCAGCTAAGGAAGAGGTCGAGCCGAAGGTACAAGCGGGGACGTTTGACGGCCTGACCCTGACTAACGTCAAGTACCACGGCACTGAGTATGGCACCTCAATGAGCAACGGCTCCAGCATCGGTGTTCCGGTGCCCGGCGATTGCGACATCGCGGTCAATGTGGGCTACCAGTGGAACCTCCAGCTGGGGGATGACGCCTCCACCCTGGAGACCAACCCGGACAACGGGAAGACCACGGTGACCTTCCACTACAAGGGGGAGAGCGGCACCGCCACCCTGAAGTCGGTGGGCAACACCTACCTCGCGAAGATCGAGCTGAAGGAGTACACCGCCCCCGCCCCCGTGCTGGAGCTGACCCAGAAGGACGTGGTGGTCCGCATGGGGGAGACCGCCACGGTTACCGCCTCGGTGAAGAACGGGACCATGGGCGCGGTCACCGCTGAGGCCCAGGGCGCCGATGTGGTGGAGGCCGCTGTGGAGGGCGGCGTCATCACGCTGACCCCCAAGGCGCCGGGGACGGACACGGTCACTGTGACCGCGGCGGTGACCGGCGGCACGGCGGATAGCGCCACCGGGACCATCGCCGTGCGCGTCCTGCCCGCCGAGGTGGGCGTGGTCACCGAGAGCACCACCTATGACTTCCAGAACAAGAACGCGGAGGCCTATTATGCCCAGGGGCTGGAGTGGAATGGCCTGCAACTGAACAACGAGCACGGCCCCAACCAGGCGGGCTCCATGATCATCCACCTGCCTGAGGGGAAGATGGCCGACCTGACCATCACCACCTGCGGCTATGGGGACGGCGGCGATGTGACCGCCGGGAACGGGGATACCAACTTCACCGTGACCTCCGCCCAGGCGGAGACCGCGGAAGGGGGTAACTACGGCAAGGTCCTCACCGTGGCCGACGCCTACGGGGATGTGACCGTCACCTTCACCAAGGTCTACGTCCACTCCCTGGCCGTGGGCGCCTTCACCGACACCACCCTCGAATTTGAGGCCAAGAAGTGGGAGTTCGCCAACACCACCTTTGACCCGGCCACTACCTATCCGGAGCTGACCATCACCGGCGGCACCGCCACCGGCGAGACCCATGGCATGGCATTCTTCGGCGCGGGCTCCATCGTCCTGCCGGTGAACGGCCCCTGCGACATCGTGGTCACCGGCAGCTACGCCTGGGACATCGACCTGAACGGCAGCAAGCTGGAGCACGAGAAGACCCCCACCGAGGGCCAGGATCCCGCTGAGCTGACCTTCTATTATACCGGCAACGCCGGGACGGCCACCCTGAACTGCGGCGCCCGGACCTGGATCAAGTCCATCGAGCTCAAGCCGGCCACCGCGGCCGCCGAGATTCCCGCCAAGCTGGCGGTGGAGACGACCTCGGTGAGCCTGAAGCTGGGCAGCTCGGCCACCTCCAAGGCGGAGGTAGCGGTGTATCTGCGCAACGCCGTGGCCGGGGACGTGACCGCCGAGTCTGACAGCGAGGCGGTGAGCGTCACCTACGCCGACGGCAAACTGACCATCCAGGGCACGGCGGAAACCGAGACGGCCGCCACCGTCAGCGTCAAGCTGAAGGGGGAGGAGGCCGCCGCCATCACGGTCACCGTGGCCGGCGCCGCCCCCGCGGACGTCAAGGAGGGCGAGTACATCCTCACCGACACCGCCAACCCCGACCGGCTGAATGTCCCCGGCATCGACTGGGGCAAGTTCGTCGTGGTGAACAATACCCACGGCGCCATCAGCGAGGGGGAGACCACCATCAAGCTCAACCTCTCCGCCCCCGCGGACATCCAGCTGATCACCTGCCCCTTCGGCACGGGCAACCACCTGGAGGTGGAGGCCTCCTCGGGCACCGTGTCCATGGAGGACATCAACTCCTGCGGCGGGACTGACCCGGGGAAGGGCGACATTTTCGGCGCGAAGGTCTCCATCGTGGGCGCCGCGAAGGGCCAGCTGTCCATCACCCTGACCCCCACCGAGGGCGGCGCGGGCGACACCACTTTCAACGTCTATGACGACGTGTACCTCAACTACGACGAGATCTGGCTGAAGAACCTGAGCGTCACCTACCGTGCCGACGCCGGCGGCGACCGGAACATCGACGTGTGGGACCTGTCGGGCCAGACCTATGCCCAGGACGAGTTCAAGTTCGCCGGGGACAAGGTGGTGAACAACATCACCCCTGAGATCTGGGTGAGTTCCGACGCGCTGGCCCAGGCCCAGTTCGCCAAGGCCGAGGCCACCTCCTTCGGCGATATGGACCTGACCCACAACGCCAACGACCGGATCTACTCCAGCGTGACGGGCAACGCCGCCTTTACCGCGCTGCTGGGCGGCAACGCCTCCAGCAACTACGACCAGACCTTTGACGACGGCTTCAAGTCCACCGGCGGCTACTACGCCAACGGCACCGGCTCCTCCGCCAACCGCTGCGTCACCTTTAAGCGGATGGCCGCGGGGGACAAGATCATCGCCTATGTGGGCTCGTCCCAGAACGGCGAGGTGTCCATCCACTTCCAGGGCCAGGGCTCTGCCGCCGGCCAGGAGGACATCAGCGATCCCATCGAGGTCAAGAACTACCAGCGCCTGGAGTTCGTGGCGGAGAAGGAGGGCAGCTACAAGCTCTGGGGCGGTCAGCCCGGCGGCGGCAAGCCCTTCTACATCCGCTTCATCCGGGTGCCCGCCGTGGCCGTTTCCGGCACCATCACCCTGCCGGCTGAGGGCTTTACCGCCACCGAGTATCAGGTGAAGTTCACCAACAAGACCACCAAGAAGGCCACCCAGGCCACCCTGGGCCAGGACGGCACCTTCACCGCCGCGCTGGCCGCGGGGTATGACTACACCGCCATGCTCACCGGCGTGTCCGGCTTCGGCTTCACCACGGCCACCAAGAACGTGACCACCACCAATGCGGAGGCCCTCACGGGCAAGGCGAACGTCGAGCTGGTGGTGGAGCCCAAGAGCACCTACACCTTCTCCGGCAAGTTCACCGGCTTCGCCGACGGGTACGACACCTCCAAGCTGGCCGTCACCCTCATCCCCGAAGAGGGCTCCGGCTCGGACGAGGTGGACCTGGAGATCGGCGAGGGGCTGAGCTTCAGCGCCAAGCTGGATCCCGGCGTGACCTACACGCTGGCCATCTCCGGCGTGAACGACTACGCCATCGAGACCCCCGCCACCGTCAGCTCCGACCAGGCCGACGTGACGCGGGACATCGTGATGAAGGCCAAGGACCTCCACACCGCCAGCGGCAAGTTCGCCGGCCTCGGCGCGGACGGCAAGGTCACCGCGCTGGCCTTTGAGAACGTGGAGGACAAGTACACCTACACCGCCACCGTCACCGACGACGGCTACACCATCAAGCTCCGGGACGGCGCCTATTCCGCCAAGGCCACCGTGGAGGGCACATACTCCACCATCACCCATGTGGTGGTGGACGGCCAGGACGTGGAGAAGGACCTGATGTTTGTCTCCACCGCCGAAAAGCCCGCCGTGACCAAGGTGAAGGACGTCTATGTGGGCTATGCCGACAAGTCCCCCAACTTTGACACCGTGACCGACGCGGTGGACGCCATCTCCCGCATGGGCATCGCCGCCGAGGCCGACCGGGTCACCGTCCACATCGCCCCGGGCACCTACCGCGAGCAGATCACCGTCAAGACGCCCTACATCACCTTCATCAACGACGAGCCCGACAAGGGCGAGGTGCTGTTGACCTGGTACTACGGCATCGGCTATATGTACTACAGCTCCAACGGCTACTATGACGCCCAGCGGGCCTATGACAAGTACGAAAAGAAGATCGCCGACCGCTGGGGCTGCGCCGTGCGGGTCACCGGCAAGGGCTTCCGGGCGGAGAACATCACCTTCGAGAACTCCTTCAACCGCTACATCACCAAAGAGGAGATCGCCGACGGCGTTGAGCCCTCCGGCACCGAGGCCATCAACCTGACCCGCGACGACAACACCGACGTGACCACGCTGGCCGCCACCGAGCGGGCCGCCGCCATCTGCGTGGAGGCCGAGGAGTGCGAGTTCTACCAGTGCAAGTTCTACTCCAGCCAGGATACGCTCTACACCCAGGGCAAGGTCTACTTCAAGAACTGCCTCATCGAGGGCCAGACCGACTACATCTTCGGCGACTTTGCCAGCAAGTGCATCTTCGACGCCTGCCAGCTGAGCTGGAAGGGCTACAAGACGGACAGCAAGCCCGGCTACGTCACCGCCGTCCGCACGGAGCAGGGCGATGTGGGCTACCTCTTCCGCAACTGCACCATCACCGCCAATCCCAAGCTCACCGTGGTGGCCGGCTACTTTGGCCGTCCCTGGGCCGCCGGCGCCAGCGCCAAGTTCGTCAACACCAAGCTGGAGAGCGCCGGGCTGATCACCGCCGAGGCGTGGGCCTCTATGAACAAAGACAAGCCTGAGAACGCCCAGTTCGGCGAGTACAACACCACCACCCTGGACGGCGCCGCCGTGGACACCACCGGGCGCAAGGAAAACACCGTGATGACCGCGGAACAGGCCGCCGAGCAGACCAGGGAGAAGTACTTCGGGACCTGGACGCCCTACTACTACGTAGAGGAGACCGACCAGAGCGTGGCGCTCAAGGGCGCGCCCGTCATCACCGACAACGGCGACATCAACGTGCCCAAGCCCGGCCACACCCTGACCGTCTCCTACACCCTGACCCCGGACGACGCCGCCGCCAACGACGCCTCCATCATCCAGTGGAGCCGCGTGGCGGACGACGGCACCGAGACGGTGGTGAAGACCTCCACCGCCACGGTGGATAAGACCTACCAGATCGCCAAGGGCGACGTGGGCGCCGCCATCAAGGTCACCGTCACCCCCGCCACCGTCAGCGGCAAGACCGGCGAGGCCATGAGCGCCACCACGGAGAGCAAGGTCCAGGACGGCTATGAGGATCCCACCGGCGCCACCGACCCCGATCTGGGCACCGGCGTGAACATCTTCCTGGCCGGGGACTCCACCGTGAAGGACTACTCCGTCAACGGGATGTGGACCAATAACGTGAACCAGGTCGAGGGCTCCTGGGGCGAGTGGCTCCAGAAGTTCTTCAACGACAAGGTCACCGTGGCCAACTACGCCCAGGGCGGCCGCACCACCCGCTCCTTCATCGAGACGGACAAGTCCCTGGAGAAGATCGACGCCGCCATGAAGGAGGGCGACTTCCTCTTCATCCAGTTCGGCCACAACGACTGCTATACAAAGGACAACCGCTATGTGCCCCTGGGCATCGCCAAGAACGACCCCCAGAAGAGCTACGCCGAGGGCGGGAGCTATCCCGACACCGTGACCCTTACCAGCGACCTGGTCAGCGGCGGCGCCGTCATTCTGCCCGCCGGGACCCACACCACCTACACCGGCTACCTCAAGGAGTACATCAAAGTCACCGAAAAGCACGGCGCCACCGCCGTTCTGGCCACCCCCGTGTCCCGGATGCAGTACAACACCGACGGCTCCATCAAGCCTCACCACGACGCCGCCGACTTTGACGGCACCAACGACAACGAGTACTGCAAGGCGGTCAAGTGGGTCTACGACTGGGCCAAGGACCAGGGCTACAACGTGGTCTTCCTGGACAACTACCAGCTCACCGCCGACCTCTTCACCAAGGCCCATGCCGCCTGCACCGAGGAGGACAAGAAAACTTACGGCCAGCAGCTCATGAGCAACGCGACGGAGGGCACCCACAACAACAAGCTGGGCGGCTTCCTCTGGGCCGGTCTGGTGGCCCAGGCCATTCAGAACAGCGATATGACCATCGCCAAGGCGGTGAAGGCCCCCAGCCAGGTGCTGGGCAAGACCGACAAGGACCAGACCGCCTTCCTCGTGGACGACCAGGGCAAGTTCACCGCCTATAATATGCTCAAGGACTACGGCGAGACCGCGCCCTACTGGATGGGCGTGGGCCAGGAGCTGCTGGACGCCATCGCCGCCAAGGCCGAGGAGCTGAATCCCGGCCCCGACGTGCCCGACCCCGACCAGCCCGCCGACGTGGCCGCGCTGGAGAAGGCCATCGCCGACGCCGAGACCGAGGCGGGGAACACGCGGGTCAGCGAGGACGGCTCCGACGTGTCCCGGAACAACGTCTGGGTCACCGAGGCGGAGATGACCGCCTTTGAGGAGGCCATCGCCGCGGCCAAGGAGACGGCGAAGAAGGAGACGGTCACCGAGGCCGAGGTCCAGCAGGCGCTCTCCGACCTGGCCCAGGCCGTGAAGACCTTCCAGGCCGCCCAGAAGGACGGCACCCGCGCCAACCGTCCCGCCAGCAGTACCTCCTCCGGCGGGGTCAGCACCGGCACCACCTCCACCCAGACCATGCCGGACGGCTCCACCGTCACCACCCAGAAGAACCGGGACGGCAGCCAGCGCGTCACCACTGTGACGCCGGAGGGCCAGAAGACGGTGACCGACACCGCCGCCAACGGCGACGTGACCGTCACCGTCACCGACGCCGACGGCCAGGAGTTGGCCAAGGTGGAGTCCCCCGCCCAGGCCCCCGCTCTGGGCTACACCTTCGAGGACGTGCCGGAGGGCCACTGGGCCCAGGACGCCATCCAGGAGATGGCCGCCCGGAAGGTGGTCCAGGGGGTCAGCGACACCGGCCACGTCTTTGACATGGACTCCGCCATCACCCGCGGCGCCATGGCCCAGATGCTCTTCAACCTGTCCCAGGGCAAGACCGGCGCGGCCAACCCCTTCGCCGACGCCCAGAACAGCTGGTACAGCGACGCGGTGGCCTGGGCCGCCAAGGCCGGGGTGGTGACCGGCGTGTCCGACACTAACTTCGCTCCCGAGGAGCCCATCACCCGTGAGCAGCTGGCCACCATGCTCTACCGCTACGCCAAGCTGCTGAGCCTGGACGTGACCGCCACCGCGGACCTGGACCGGTTCGTGGACGCCGACCAGGTGGACAGCTGGGCCAACGCCGCCGTGGCCTGGAGCGTGGGCGCGGGCCTGTTCCAGGGCCGGGGCGCCAACGACCTGGCCCCCGACGCCTCCGCCTCCCGCGCCGAGACCGCCGTGGTCTTCCAGCGGTTCCTGGAGCTGGTGAAGTAAGAGCGTGAACGCGCCCCCGGCGCGCGAAAGACAACTGGGGACGGCCCCTCCGCGGAGGAGCCGTCCCCTTCTCTTGCCCTCTTGCGGCCCTGGCCGCCGTCCAACCTGACGCAGATCGTGTGCTCGTCCATCCTGCTCCGGCAGATATGTACCATGACCATGCTGTCCCGCCTCCTTCCTGTCCCGGTCTTGCCTTTTGCTCCGTCCTGTGGTATACTGTTGAAAACCTATTTTTTGGGAGGTCCTTGATGATGAAACGCCGCTTTCCTTCTTTCCTCTCTGGCTTCCTCTCCTGCGCGCTCCTCCTGGGCGTGGGCGTCTCCGCCCTGGCCATTTCCGGCCGCATGACCATCGAGGTCGATCCCATCAACATCCAGGTCAACGGCGAGACCTTCGTACCCAAAGACGTCAACGGGGACGAGGTCCCCGTTTTTGCTTATCACGGCACCACTTACGCCCCCCTCCGCGCCCTGGCCGAAGCCTACGGCCTCACCGTGGGCTACGATGCCGCCACCAACCAGGCCACCGTCACCGACCCCGAGGCCAAGCCCGTCGAAACCCCCACCGAGGGCGATGACTACTCCAACTGGAGCCCTGAGGCCGAGGCGGCCTACCAGGAATTCAAGGATATGTGGGAGACGGAATTCACCCAGAACGGCTACACCTTTTTGAATTTGAAGAGCGGCAAAGTGGAAGACATTCACGCCATGATTGATAAATATTCGCTGGAAGAAGTCACTGAATTTTGCAGTAGACTCGATATGGAGACATTTGACCAGATGCCGGTGATGTATGTGAGTTATAGGACGTATACGAATGGGGAATGGATTGGGCTTTGGATCGATGCTATTTTCAACCAGAAGCCGGATACAGAAATTGCGTCCTGGGTAAATCAGCAAGGGTAATTTAACCAAACACGGCAGTTGCATTAAGGGAACCGACTACCTCGATCACGCCGTCCTCGCGAAAATTGAAGCCAGATTGTTTGAAGTTATTATCAGTATAGAGAAGAGACGTATATGAAGATTGCTTCATTATCCAAAACATATTTTTGCCTAGCTCTCCACTCCCGGAGCCTAAGCTAATAGATGGAGTGCTACCCTTCACCCCCATGATGATTTGCACTTTCGGCGTGGAAATACCGCTTTGATACAGGTAGAGTCCATCTTCGCTCATAGACGCAAAGGACCCGCTCCCGTCTCCGGCGTAAATGTTTGCGCCATAGATATTTCCGCCGTAGATATTTGGGGCGCCCAGTTCATCCGCCGTAATAAACGTGCTCTCCGTAGAAGCCGCCTTTTGCAGGGCGGCTTTTATGTTGGCAAAGGTCACATTCGCGTCGCTGCCCGGTCTCCCGTTGCTCCCGTCCGTCCCCCGGAACTGATAGGGCTCGCCCCAGCTTGCCCCGCCGTCCAGGCTGTCCCGCCGGTACTTGTCCTCCGCCTCCATCGTGTCGTGCCACGGCCCCGCCGCGGACGCACCAAACTGGTATTTCACCGGCGCGCTGTCCCCCCAGAGGATGGACCCGGCCTTGCCGGTGAACCGGATGGTCCCCTTCTCTCCGTCAATGATGATGCTCCCCAGGTCGATCTGGCTGGCAGACCCCATGTTGATGTCCCCGGTCATGGTGATGTTCCCGGTTTCGCCGTCGATCTGGATGTTCCCAAGGTCCAGGTACTTTGCGTCGAACTTCCCGCCGGTCATCATGCTCGTCCCGTCGCCGGCCAGAAAATCCGTGGCCTTCACAACGCCGGCAAACTCCCCGCCGCGGACGCACCAAACTGGTATTTCATTCGCCCCGTCTGCGGGGAGGATGGCGAAAGCCCCCGTGACCGGGTGGTCACGGGGGCTTTCGCGTTGGCAGCGGGAGAAGGATTCGAACCCTCACATACAGAGTCAGAGTCTGCTGTGCTACCCTTACACAATCCCGCTAAAAAGCGCCTCTACAAACGCAAAAGCTATTATACCGTGGCCGGGGGCGGTTGTCAAGGGGCTGGAGTGAAAAAATTTTGCGCTTTTTCCGTGGATTTTCCGCAAAATCAACGGTGGGAATTTCCGCTGGAGTATGATATGATACAGGAACTATGGTGTGGGAGTATGGTCATTCTCCCCGGGGGGAGGAAGGCGGCCCCGGCCGGCCGGCCTCCCAGCTTGAAGAGGAGGAAAGAACACAGTGAAACAAATTCAGATCACCGAGACCGTGCTGCGGGACGCCCAGCAGTCCCTCATCGCCACCCGGATGCCCTTTGCCGACTTCAAGGACATCCTGGGGGAGATGGACAAGGCGGGGTATTACTCCGTGGAGTGCTGGGGCGGCGCCACCTTCGATAGCTGCCTACGCTACCTGGAGGAGGACCCCTGGGAGCGGCTGCGCAAGATCCGCGCGGCCATGCCCAACACGAAGCTCCAGATGCTCCTGCGGGGCCAGAACCTGCTGGGCTACAAGCACTACCACGACGACGTGGTGGAGAAGTTCGTGGAGCTCTCCCTGAAAAACGGCATCGACATCATCCGCATCTTCGACGCCCTCAACGACTTCCACCCAGAGCCCGGTCCACACGGTGGAGAAGTATGTGGAGATGTGCAAGGAGCTCAAGAGCATGGGCTTTGACACCATCTGCCTGAAGGACATGGCCGGCACCATGAGCCCCTTCGAGGCCGAGCACCTCATCAAGGGCATCAAGGACGCGGTGGGCGATATGCCCATCATCCTGCACACCCACTGCACCACCGGCATGGCCTATATGACCCTGACCAAGGCCATCGAGTCCGGGGTGGACGTGATCGACTGCGCCACCTCCGCCATGTCCAACGGCACCTCCCAGCCCGCCACCGAGACCATGTTCTACGCCCTTCAGCAGTACGGCATCCCTTGCGGCCTGAACGAGAAGGCCATCAACGCCGTCAACGACTTCTTCAAGCCCCTGAAGCAGAAGTATATCGACGCGGGCACCCTCAACCCCAAGAGCATGGGCACCGACTCCCAGGCCCTGGTCTACAAGGTCCCCGGCGGGATGCTCTCCAACATGATCGCCAACCTCAAGGACATGAACGCCATGGACAAGTTCGACGAGGCCCTGGCCGAGATCCCCAACGTCCGCAAGGACCTGGGCTATCCTCCGCTGGTGACCCCCCTGTCCCAGATGGTGGGCAACCAGGCCGTCATCAACGTCCTCATGGGCGAGCGCTACAAGCAGATCTCCACCGAGGTGAAGAACTACTTCAAGGGCGAGTACGGCGTGGCCCCCGGCGAGGTGAGCCATGAGCTCCAGGCCAAGATCCTGGGGGAGGGCGGCAAGCCCGTGGACTGCCGCGTGGAGGACGCCAAGCGCACCGGCGAGGAGTTCAAGGCCGCCAAGGAGGCCCTGGGCGACCTGGCCCGGAGCGAGGAGGACCTGATGAGCTGTATCTGCTTCCCCGACCAGGCCAAGAAGTTCCTGACCCAGCGCAAGGCCAAGGAGGAGAACGTGGTGAAGTACACCATCGAGGAAGCGTAAGGAGGAAAGCGGTATGAAGATTTTTCCCGACGCCATCCTCACCGCGGTCCTGGGCTACGGCGTGGTATTCGTGGGGCTGATTTTGCTCATGGCGGTCATCGCCATCACCGGCAAGGTCATGTCCCGCAAGAAGAAGGAGACCCCGGCCGCCGCTCCGGCCGCCGGACAGAGCGCCGCCGCCCCGGCTCCGGCCAAGGCCGCCGGTCCCACGGCCCCCGGCTCCGCCGGTCAGATCGCCCTGCACGGCGTGTCCGAGAAGGACGCGGCCCTGATCATGGCCATCGTGGCCCAGAAGCTGGGCAAGCCCCTGAACGAACTGCGGTTCAAGTCCATCAAGGAGGTCAAGTGAGATGAAATATAAGGTTACGCTCAACGGCAGGACCTACGAGGTCGAGGTGGAGCAGGACAAGGCCATGCTCCTGGACGAGTATGAGGCGGTGGCCCCCGCGGCCCCGGCTCCCGCCGCGGCCCCCGCTCCGG
>CANRBW010000040.1 GCA_947628975.1 uncultured Oscillospiraceae bacterium
CCCCTGTATAGGTCGTGTCCTGGACAAAGGCGGGGGCGGGATTTGTCACCTTCACATACGCCTCGGTACCGAACTTGGTGTAGATCTCGCCGGTCTCCGCGTCCACCTTGAGTTTCCAGCCGGAGCCGTCGTTGAGGGTGTACTCGCCGTGCACATACTGCTTCATGTAGGCGTTGCCCTCGTCGATGATCTCCGCCTTGCTGTACTTGATGGCGGTGCTGTAAATGTGGGAGACCTCTTCGCTCTCCGGCTTGTAGCAGGTGACGTCACTACTGACGGCAAACTGTAGGCTTGCCGGGTCCCACGTCATGGTGACGGTTTGCCGTTTCGCGCTCGGGGTCTTCTGCTTCGCGCTGTCGAACCAGTCCTCTTTGGAAAACACCACAGAGGTCACATTCGACCCGGCTTCGTCACCCTCGCGCCAGTTTGTATTATCGACAATGTAGTAAAGAGGGGTCAGGTCCGTACCGTCTTTTGTGTGGAGTTTAACGGTCCCGTCCTCTTCGACCACGATATTTTCATTCGATTCGTCGCTTACAAGATATTCCCCCGCATAGGGGCTGAGCTTGGACTTCGCAAAAGCGGTAAGGTCACTGTGCTCAAAACGCAGAACGGGTAAATAGACCTTTGTTTTCTGCCCTTGCTCGTATACTGTCGTCTGCGCCGTCGTCGTAAAGTACAGCGCGCCTTGGCCGTAGCCGGCGGACTTGCTGGCGTTGTCATAGCCCCACGTCAATGTGATATACACGGGCGTGGCCCAACTGTTGTTTGTGTACCACCCCGGCAGAGCTACGACCATCGTGTTGACCCTTTGAACGCTGTTTGTGGTCGCGCCGGCGGTCATGACGGCCTCGTACCGCTCCTCGCCTACGCAGAGATAGACGTGGCCGTCAGCGTCGATCTGGATCTTCCAGTCGCCGATGCCGTTGATGTCCTCGCCGTAGACAGTCCCGTAGCTCTCGGAGAGGGTATATTCGCCGGCATATTTCTGGAAATAGTCATAGGAGAAGATGCCGTCCCCGGCGATGAAGTAGCAGTTTGTGGAAAAGCCTTTGATCACCTTCTTGTCCGCGTCGTAGAAGGTGGCGGAGCCGCACTTGAAGGACTTGTGGGCAAAGGATGAGTTGACCACCGCCGTCCAGGTGAGCGTCAGGGACTGATAGGGTGCTTTCGACGTATTATACCAATCGGGGCTGGCGAAGGTGACCGTCGTGACCTCCCTGGGGTTGGAGGCGTTTGTTTTGATGTAGTGGACAAAGGCGTTGTCCGTATGGCCCTCACCGTCGGACAGGGCCACATCGCCGTCCTCCCCTACGATCACCTTCCAGCCCGAGCCGTCGGGGAGGGTGTACTCCCCCGAAAAGCCGGCGAAGAATTCCTTCAGGACGGTCTCGTTGTAGTAGAAGGGGTCCTTGGAGAAGGCGTAGTCCTCCCGCGCTCCGTCCCCGTCCCGGTCCCAGTAGATATGATAGCTGTCGGGCAGGGTGAAATAGCCGTTGCTGTTGAGCGTCGCGGTGAGGACCGCCTACGCCTCGCCCGCCTCGTCCGCGTACCAGCCCGCCCGGTGGAAGACGATGGCGCCGGGCTTCCCCGCGGAGGTCACGCTGTTGAAGGTCGCCGTGGCGCCGGTGTCCTCGCCGTCGTAGAGAAGGGACACGTCGCCGTCCTCGCCGATCATGACGCTCCACGCCGTATCGCTCTGGCCCTCCGTGTGCCGCTGGGTCACATAGGCGCCGGTCAACTGGCCGCTGACGAAGTATTCCTTGACCTTCTCTGCGTCGGTCGCGCCGGAGTCGATGGCGACCGGGGCGATCCCGGAGGCGGAAAGGTGGACGGCCGGGCGGTCCAGCGTGAGGGCGGCGCCGATCCCGCCGTCCGCCTCCGGGCTCTCCGCCGCCGGGGCGTCATCGGGGGCGGGGGAGCCGTCCGGGACCACCGCCTCCGCCACAGGCCCTGTCACGCCGGCCATCGCCGCCAGCGCCGCGGCCGGAAAAAGCGCCGCGGACATGGCGAGCGCCAGCAGCAGGGCCAAACCTCTCTTGTGCATGGTAGTCTACCTTCCTTCCCATGGAGTGCGCGAGGCCCGCACGTCCGTGGGGTCCCCCACGGACAGAGCTGGGCCGGCCCAGCTCTGATCGGCCTTGCGTGACCGGTTGGTCGACGCAATTTCGCGGGTACCATCATACCACGCTCACCCGTGAACAGGTCAAGGAGAGGGGTGGAAAAAGTTCGACAATTTTTCCCCGCCCCGACGGGGATTTTTTGCACGTTTTGCGGCAAACCCCGCATAGCCCTTACGCGGAAAAAAAGGCGGGCGGCGGATCAGGGGATCCGCCGCCCGGTTGGGTGGTTGAGGGGGTCAGTCCTCCACCGGCACCACCAGGCGGGAGACGTAGTTCTCCTGGTCGATGTCCCGGCCGGTGTAGGGGGCCACCAGGCCCAGGACGCGGACGTAGCCCGTGGGCTTCAATCCCCGCTCCCGGATCTCCCGGCCGAACTCGTTGAAGGCGTGGGCCCGTTGGGAATAGCTCCCGTAGCCCAGGCAGGAGAAGCCCCGGCAGGCGGGGAAGGTCACCGCCTCCGCCGGAGCGTCCTCCGGCTCCAGGGGGATACAGCAGATGAAGTCCGTCTCCCTGTCCTCAAAGGCGCTGTCCAGATAGTCGGTGCGCTTGTTGATGATGAAAAGCGGCTCGGAGGCCAACAGCCGACAGCCCTTCTCCACCACCTCGTGGTAGAGGCGGTACATGGCCCAGTAGCGGTCCTCCGCCGTGGTCCCCTGGAACTCCCGGCAGTAGCAGACGTATTCGGGCAGGTCCACGAACTCAAAGCTCAGATGGTCCTTTTTGTCCACCCGGAGCTTGATCTCCTCATAGGCCCGCTTGAGCAGCAGAAACCGCTCCTCGATCCGCTCCAGAAGCTCCCGGGAGGCCCCGTGGCCGCGGTAGTAGAGGGCGACGTCGTCATAGGTCAGGCCCATCTGCAAAAAGGACAGGATCTGCATGATCTGGCTGACGTTGTGGTTGTCATACCAGCGGTAGCCCGTCTCCTCGTCCACCTGGGCCGGGGTGAGCAGGCCCCGCTCCTCCAGCCGCATGAGGGTGGAGCGGGACACCCCGCAGCTCTTGCCCACCTGATGGATCGAAAAGAAATTTTCCATTTTTTCACGCTCCCTCTTGACTTGTTCACGGGTGAACATGATAGAATGATACCTGTAAAGATAGGCTTTGTCAAGCGTGTCGCCACAAATCGATCCGGGCCAGACCGGCCCGCGGACAGGAGAAACGCTCACGCCCCTGAGAGGTGAGGATGGGATATGAAGAGACGGATCGTCAGCGCCTGGCTGGCGCTGTGTCTGCTGCTGGGCCTGGCGCCTTCGGCGGCCTGGGCGGCCGTGCCCATGGCGGACGGGCAGGGCGGCTACCGGGAGACGGCGGAGACCCCGCCGGAGCGGTCGGGGAGCGCCGCCCCGGCCGCGGTCCCGGCCACCCCGAAGTCCCATCCCACGGCGGAGGCGGCCCCGGACGAGGACGCGGGCGCGTCCGCCGGGGCGGACCTGGGCCTCGATCCGAACACTGAGGCGGGGGCGCTCCTGGAGACCTGGTTCCCCGGCGTCGCCCCGGAGGGCGTCCCCGCCGCGGTTCTGGCCATGGACGAGGACCGGCTGCTGGGCATGATCGCGGACTACGAGGAGGTCCTGGCCGCCGTGGAGGAGGCCGGGGCGGAGGGCGACGCCGCCCTCCTGGCCGCCCTCCGGACGGGGATCGACCAGGCGCTGGCGGCCCTCCCCCGGGAGGCGCCCATCTGGCTGCGGGAGCCGGTCATGCTGATGTCGTTGGCGCCGGGGGCGGTGGATCTGAAGTATATTGACGGCAGCGGCACGGCCTTTATTTATCACGGCTTTGAGGAGACAACGAGCTTTTCCCCCGACCAGAGCTACGCCTTTTTGAACAGCCAATTCGACGGGGATGACGCCGTCAGCGCCCTGGGCTCCGGCGCGATCCTCTCGGCGACCACCGAGACCAATAACTCCTTGAAATATATGCAGAAGAAGTACCCCGGCGCGGAGGTTGCGGTCTATGTGGACGTGATCCAGAAGGGCCGGGACTTTGACTACTGCCAGCACGGCGGCCTTTACAAGGTGCCGGGCACCTCCCCGGCGGAGTACCACTACTTCTGCTGGGCCGGCGGCGCCCAGGACTGCGGGCCCTACTACGCCTACACCTACAAGACCGCGGAGGTGGAGGCCAGGGACGTGAGCGCCCGGCTGAAGGACGTGACCCGGCAGGGCTCCAACCTCTCCGCCGACTACGCCGTCACCCTGAACTACGACACCGGCAAGACCGTCACCCTGGACCCCGGCGGCTACACCGTCTCCGCCGACGCCGCCACCGGCGTGGTCACCTTCAAGATCACCGACAACGACGGCAAGACCATCACCGCCCGCTTCCAGGGGCCCCTGGCCATCCGCTACGCGGACGGCGGGACCGCCGGCGTGGCGAGCCTGCCTGCGGCGCAGTACGAGTGGCCGGAGGACAGCGTCACCCTGGCCTCCGCCGCGCCCACCCGCGCCGGGTATGCCTTTACCCAGTGGAAGGACCAGAGCGGCAATGCCTACAAGAGCGGGGCAGCCATCGCCGCCCTCAAGACCTCCCTGACCCTGACCGCCCAGTGGCGGGACACCCAGCCCCCGGACTTCACCTATGAACAGGCGGAGGTGAAGCTGGGCGCCACCCAAGCGGAGGTGGCGGACAAGGTGAAGCCGGCGCTGACCATCACCGACAACGAGCCGGTGGAGGAGTGCACCGTCACCGTGACCATGGACCCCGGCGCCACTGGCATCGCCGGGGAGCGGACGGTCACCGTCACGGTGACGGACAAGGCGGGGAACAAGACCGAGCGGGAGGTCACCGTGACCGTCACCGCCTCCGCCCTGGCGCTGACCACCCCTACCTTCGACAGCGGGGCCAGGACCCTGACCGCCCAACTGGCCAGCCCCGGGGAGGACCCCATCACCGAGACGGGCCTTGTCTGGGGCATCATGACCGCCCCCACCACCACGCTCAACAACGGCAAGTACGCCACCCCCGCGCCGGTGACGGCGGCGGGGGGCGCGATCCAGACCACCCCGGCCATCACCGAGGGGGTGACCTACTACGCCCGCGCCTACGCCGTGGCGGGGGGCGTGACCTATTACAGCGGGCAGATGACCTTCGGCGTCGGCGCGGCCAGCTACGGGACCTTCAACATCGCCTATATCGGCGGCAGCACCTTCACCGTCACCAGGACGGACGGTACCGACGGCACCCAGACGGTGTCCTTCCGCACGGTGAACGGCTCCGCCGTGGGCGGCACCCACTTTGACCACCAGGCCGGGACGCTGACCTTTGGGCCGGGGGTGACCACCCAGACCATCACCGTCACGGAGAGGGGCGTGGCCACGGCCTACGGCGACAGGCCCGCCACGGCCTACTCCAACGCCGACCGCACCTACTCGGTGGAGCTCTACCGGGTCATCGGCGGCGGCACGCTGGGGAACACCACCCGCGCCTCCCGGACCATGACTAAGGACGGGAGCCACACGATGGACAGGAATTGTTATGTGGCGAAAAAGGACACCGTTTACAGTTCGAGCAGTAAAATCGACGATAGTCATAATGGGTATAAAGATATTTTTACCATGCAGCGCAATTACATACAAACACAATATTTGACCTACCTGAAGGCGACCGCGGACTACTATGAAATGCATATGCACGCGGATGTGCGCGAGGATGCGGACGGCTATGAGTGGATGCGCTTCACCTCGGGCGGCCAGGAGGCGATCATTGAGTTTGAGATAGACCCCAGCGGGAAATATACGGCTTGGACGAACGGCTGGTTCCCCAGGATGCAGGGCACCACGGAGAATGTTATATATACCAGGGCATTTGAGGGCATAAACCCCGTAGAGAGCAAGATGGGCCTTGGCCCTGTCTATCAGCTTGCCATCTCCGCCGACCCCATCACAGTGGGGATCCGGGCCACCGGCAGTTCCACCGATAAATGGGAATTGGGCACCTGCGAGCAGGAGAGCGTCTACTATGACAGCAAGGAGCCCACACTCCTGGCCATCGCCCCTATGCCGAACTCCACCTATAAGGTGGGGGACCAGTTCGTGATCTCCCTGATCTTTGACGAGATCGTGGACAGCCAGAACACCGGCAGCGCCAATCTCGAAAAGATCAAGGTGCACACCAGCTGGGGCGACGCCACCTTCTCCGGCGGCGCGGACACCAACGTGCTCTACTTCACCGGCACGGTGCGGGCCGGGGCCAGCGGGAACCTGTCCATCACCAGCGTGGACAACATCGGCCTGGTGAAGGATATGTGCGGCGCCAACGGCGCCGCCAGCGGCGCCGGCTCCGGCATGAACACCGGCTCCAGGGTGGACGGCAACCAGCCGAGTATCACCGTCACGTCCAAAGGCGTCACCGACGGCGTGGGCACGGCCACGGTGACGGTGAACGACCCCAAGGCGTACACCACCTCCCTGCGGTATGTGTGGTCCGGCTCCGCCGCGATGCCCGCCACCGGCTGGGTGGACGCCACCGCCGCGGAGCTGGCCGCCGCGAAGGGCGGCGGGCTGACCCTGTCCACCCGGCAGGAGCCGGGCAGCGGCGACAACGGCAAGTGGTATCTCCACGCGCTGGCCTCCTACGAGGCCACGGGGGCCTCCGTCTACCAGCGGACCACGGTGGACTTCGGCACCAAGGAGAGTCCCCAGAGTCCCACCCCGCCCGCCCTCTCCCTCAAGGCCACCGCCGACAACACCAACTGGGCCACCAGCCGGGCCATCACCGTGACGGCGGCCAACGGCGCCAGCCTGGACTATCACCGGGAGGGCGACTCCGGCTGGAAGACGGCGAGCGCCACCGGCGGCACGGTGACCGTCACCGAAAACGGCACCTATACCTTCCGCCTCCGGCGGGGGGAGGACATGGCCACGGCGGCGGTGGAGGTGGCGCGCATCGACGGCAAGGCCCCCGTCGCCTCTGTGGGGGCCCTCTCGGAGGCGGATTCCGCCCTCACCCCCAAGGCTGGGGTCTATACCCAGATCGCCTTGCCCGTGACCTTCGCCGACGATGAGTCCGGCGTGGCCAAGGTGGAGTACGCCTGGACGGACTCCGCCGCCGACACGCCGGGGAGCTGGCAGACCCTCTCGGATACCGCCTCCGGCTCGGCCACCCTCACCTACACCGCCACCGAGAGCGCCGAGACGGTGAAGTATCTGCACCTCCGGGTGACCGACCGGGTGGGCCACGCCGTCTCCGCCGTCTCGCCCGCGGGCTATACGGTGATCGCCCAGAGCGCCCTGGACGGCAACGCGCCGAAGATCGCCCTGAGCGGCGTTCCCGCGCCGTGGATCCGGGACAGCGTGACCCTGACCTGGGCGGTCACCAACGTGGCCGGCCGGCATTTCAAGGTCATCCTGCCCGACGGCGTGGAGTTGGAGGACACGGAGAAGGGCACGGTCCGGGTCACGGAGAACGGCCCCGTCACCGTGCGGGTGGCGGACCTGGACTATGGCGGGAACAGCGCCGCCACCGCCGACGTGAACTGCATCGACGTCACGCCGCCCACGGTGGACGTGCCGGCGGTCTCCGACGCCTGGACCAACGCCGCGCCCGCCGTCACCTTCACCGCGCGGGACGACCAGAGCGGCGTGGGCAAGGCGTATTATAAGGTCGTCCGGGACGACAGCGCCGTCCCCGCGGACGGCCTTGCGGAGTTTGCCGGCGGCGACTACACCGTGACTCTGGACGCGGCGGCCACGCCCGCGCCGGGGACCTACTACGTCTATTACAAGTTCTGCGACAACTCCCCCAGCGACTGGGAGACCACCGGGCAGGAGACCAACTTCACAGAGGGCTTCGCCGGTCCCTTCCGCATCGACCGCACCGCGCCCACGGTGACGGTGGCGGGCGTGGGGGAGAGCTGGACCGCCACGGCCCAGTCCATCGGCCTCGCCGTCTCCGACGACCCCGCGGGGGTGGCCAGTCTCCAGTTCGCCGTCACCACCGCCAACGACTCCGTGCCCGCCGAGCTCGCTTCCCTGACCCCCGCCGGCGGGGGCGTGACCGTGGGGAGCGGGGCGGACGGCACCTTCTACCTCTATTATAAGGCCGTGGACCGCGCCGGGAACGTGACCACCGGCTGGTCCGACCCCATCCGGGTGGACAAGGCCGCCCCCACGCTGACCGTCAGCGGCGGGGAGACCGGCGACCCGGCAAAAACCGGGCAGACCCTGACCGTCGAAAGCGCCTTCGGCGTCTCCGGCGGCACGGTGACGGTGGAGAGGCCGGACGGAGCTATTGAGACGGTCTCCGGCGGGTCCTACCCCGTGACGGAGCCGGGGCGGTACACCTTCACCGCCCGGTCCAATGCCGGGCTCACCCAGGCGCGGACGGTGGAGATCTGCGCCGTGCGCCTGGACGGCAACGGCGCCGCCAGTCCCGCCACCCAGCTGGTGGCCGCCGGGGGCAGAGCGACAGCGCCGGACGACCCCGCCCTCGCCGGGCACCGCTTCGCGGCGTGGGAGGACGAGGCGGGGACAGAGTACGACTTTGCAGGCGAGGTCGCCGGGGACCTCACGCTGACCGCCCGGTGGACCCTGGACGCGCCCACGGTGACCCTGACCGCCGACCGGGAGAGCGCGACCTACAACAACGGCGAGACGGTCATCACCCTGACCGCCGAGGTGGGCCACGCAGCCGGGGACGGCGTGACCTACACCTACCAATGGTTCAAGGACGGCGCGCCGCTGGCGGGGGCCGACGGCAGCGCCCTCGCCCTGGCCGCCTTTGGCGACAGCGGGACCTATACGGTGGCGGTCACCGCCCACTGCGGCCACGGCCTGGCCTCGGCGACGGTGACCTCCGACCCCGTCTCCGCCGCTGTCACCGCCGCGCGGCCGGAGATCGTGGCCCCCACGGTGGCCCCCCTCACCTACGGCGACGCGCTGACCGACGACCGCCTCACAGGCGGCTCGGCCACCCTCAACGGAGAGCCGGTCCCGGGGACCTTCGCCTGGACGGTACAGGGGCAGTACCCCGCCGCCACCGAGGGGACGAGGTACGGCGTGGTCTTCACCCCGGAGGACGGGGAGGACTACCTGCCGGTGGACTTTGAGGTGACGGTCGTGGTCAAAAAGGCCCCGCTGACCCCCTCTGTGGCGGCGGACCGGGTGCCCGGCGGGCCCTACGACGGGACCCTCTACCGCCACGCCAGCGCCGACGGGGAGATCGTCCTGGCCGGGGCGGTGTTCGGCGAGACGCCCACCGCCCACGCCCAGGTGGAGTTCGTGACCAAGGACGCGGGCACGGACAAGCCGGTGAACGTCACGGAGATCGCCCTGGATGGAGACTGGGGCGACAACTACGCCCTCACCACTACTGAATTGACGGAGGCCCCCACCCAGGCCGACGTGACGGCCATCAAGCTGGGCGTCGTCTGGCACTTCGTGAACGCCGGAGACGGGGCGACGGACGCGGATGCCGGGTGGGACGGGATCTACTACACCGGCGGGAGCGTCACCGTCACCGCCGTGGCCACCGGCCTTGTGGCCGGGGACGAGTGCGCCCTCACCGTGGGGGAGAACGGCGTTCAGACCAGCGCCGGGACCTACACCGCGAAGATCACGGACCACAGCGACAAAAACTACACCCTGCCCGAAACGGTCACTTGGGAATACACCATCCGCAAGGTGTCGCTGACCCCCTCCGTGGCGGCGGAGCGGGTGCCCGGCGGGGTGTACGACGGGACGCTGTTCCGCCACGCCAGCGCCGACGGGGAGATCGTCCTTACCGGGGCGGTGGCCGGCGAGACGCCCACCGCCCACGCCCAGGTGGAGTTTGTGACCAAGGACGCGGGCGAGGACAAGCCGGTGAACGTCACGGAAATCACGCTGGATGGAGACTGGGGCGACAACTACGCCCTCACCGCCACTGAACTTGTGGCGGCCCCCACCCAGGCCGACGTGACGGCCAAGGTGCTGACCTTTGACTGGCACATCGCCGAGGGCGGCGCGGAGGCCGGGGACTGGGACGCGCTCTACTACACGAAAGGTGCTTACACCGTCACCGCCACGGCCACGAACCTGGTGGCGGGGGACGTGTGCGACCTCACCGTAGGGGAGAACGGCGTTCAGACCAACGCCGGGACCTATGTGGCGAAGATCACCGCGGTCAGCGACCCCAACTACGCCCTGCCCGCTGAGGTCACCCGGACGTACACCATCCGCAAGGCCCCGCTGACCCCCTCCGTGGCGGCGGACCAGGTGCCCGGCGGCGTGTACGACGGGACGCTGTTCCGCCACGCCAGCGCCGACGGGGAGATCGTCCTTACCGGGGCGGTGGCCGGCGAAGCGCCCACCGCCCATGGGGTGGTGGAGTTCGTGACGAAAGACGCGGGCGAGGACAAGCCGGTGAACGTCACGGAAATCACGCTGGATGGGGACTGGGGGGAGAACTACGCCCTCACCGCCACTGAACTTGTAGCGGCCCCCACCCAGGCCGACGTGACGGCCAAGGTGCTGACCTTCGACTGGCACATCACCGAGGGCGGCGCGGAGGCCGGGGACTGGGACGCGCTCTACTACACGAAGGGGGAATACACCGTCACCGCCACGGCCACGAATCTGGTAGAGGGCGATGTGTGCGCCCTCACCGTAGGCGAGAACGGCGTTCAGACCAATGCCGGGACCTACACGGCGAAGATCACCGCGGTCAGCGATCCCAACTACGCGTTGCCTGAAACGGTCACCCGGGAATACACCATCCGCAAGGCCCCCGTTGCCTTCCTGGTCACGGACGATGAGTACACCTACGACCGCGCGGCCCACACCGCCGCGGTCACCCTGGACGAGGCCCTGCCCCACACGCTGACCACCACCGCCTCCGGCGGCCCGGTCTTCACCGTCGCCTACGCCGGGGCGGAGAGCCAGACCGACGCGGGGAGCTATGCCATCGTCGTGACCCTCGCCGACCCAGCCAACTTTGCCTGCGGGGACGGCGGGAGCGTAGAGACGCTGGGCGCCCTCACCATCCGCAGGGCCCCCGTCACCTTCACCATCGACCCGGAGGTCAAGCCCGCCCACGACTGGGCCGGGGAGGTCAACGCGGATCCCAACCCCGACGGCTATACCCTGGCCGGGGGCGACGGGGCGCGCTGGGACGAC
>CANRBW010000041.1 GCA_947628975.1 uncultured Oscillospiraceae bacterium
CCCTCCATGGTGGGGTGCCGGGCCGGGTCGTTGAACACCTCGGTCCCCGGCCCCAGCAGGCTCATCCCGTCGGGGGCCATGGGGCACACGTCGACGCGGTGCTGGATGCCGCAGCGGCTGCGGGCGTAGGCGTGGACCAGATAGGCCCTGCCGTCGTCATCCCAGAAGGGGCAGGGGTCGATCCAGCCCTTCCCCCGCCAGACGCAGTGGAGCTCGCTCCAGGGGCCGGCGGGGTCGGCGGCGGTGGTGACGAAGATCCCCTCGTCGGGGAGGGGGATGTAGACGTAGAAGAGCCCGCCGTGGAAGCGGATGGCGGGGGCCCAGGTCCCCGCCCCGTGGCAGGGCAGGGCGTAGCGGGGGAAGGGCAGCCGCTCCACGCACCAGCTCAGATACCGCCAGTGGACCATGTCCCTGGAGTGAAGCACTGGCACGCCGGGCAGATAGGTGAAGGACGAGGCCACCAGGTAGTAGTCCTCCCCCACCCGGATCACGTCGGGATCGCTCAGGTCCACCCGCAGGATCGGGTTTTGGTACTCCCCCGCCCCGGCGGGGGCGCAGTCGTACAGCGCCATGGGGACGCCCCCCTCTCTCCCTTTTTTCTGTATCATAGCACGCCGCCCCCGGCCCCGTCAAGGGCGGCGGAGGCGGGGGCGGTATGGGCTATTTGTATAAGGAGACCCCCCCTTTTCCGAAAGATTTGGGACAGATTTCCCATAAAAAATCTCTTGCGCCAGGGGGGTCGGCATGGTAAAATATAGGGTATGTTTGGTTCGCTAACGTGCTAAAGCGGACCAGAGGGAAAGACAGAAAGGGAGGATCGAACGTGGACGCATTTATAGAGATCGTGTCGAAGGTCAACGGCTTCATCAACAGCAATATCGTCTGGGGCTGGCCCGCCATTATCCTGCTGGCCTTCGTGGGCGTGCTGATGACCTGCCTGACCAAGTGCTTTCAGATCAGCCATCTGGGGCACTGGGTCAAACAGACCATCGGCAGTATCTTCCGGAAGGACGTCTCCGCCCACACCAAGGACAAATCCATCAGCCAGTTCCAGAGCCTCTGCACCGCTCTGGCCGCCACGGTGGGCACCGGCAACATCGTGGGCGTGGCGGGGGCCATTATCGTGGGCGGCCCCGGCGCGGTGTTCTGGATGTGGGTCGTCGCTTTCTTCGGCATGATGACCAACTACTCCGAGAACGTCCTGGGCATCTTCTACCGCCGCCGGGGCGAGAACGGCGAGTGGCACGGCGGCGCCATGTACTACCTCCGGGACGGCCTGGGCGGCTATAAGGGCTGCAAGACCATCGGCGCGGTGCTGGCGGTGCTGTTCTCCATCTTCTGCTTCCTGGCCTCCTTCGGCATCGGCAACATGACCCAGGTCAACTCCATCTCCAGCAATATGGAGACCGTGTTCCACGTGCCCACCTGGGCCACCGGTTTGGTGATCATGGCCCTGGTGGCCCTGATCATCCTGGGCGGGCTGAAGCGCATCGCCTCGGTCACCGAGAAGATCGTCCCCTTCATGGTCGTTTTGTATGTGATCGGCACCCTGATCATCCTGTTCAGCAACCTGCACCAGATCCCCGCCGTGTTCGGCGCGATCTTCAAGGGCGCCTTCGCGGTGAAGTCCGCCGCCGGCGGTCTCGTGGGCTCCGGCATCAAACTGGCCATCGAGCAGGGCGCCAAGCGGGGCGTGTTCTCCAACGAGGCCGGCCTCGGCTCCTCGGTCATGGTCCACTCCAGCTCCAACGTGAAGGAGCCGGTGCGCCAGGGGATGTGGGGCATCTTTGAGGTCTTTGCCGACACCATGATCGTCTGCACCCTCACCGCCTTCTCCATCCTCTCCTCCGACCTGGTGGATCTGTCCACCGGCCAGGTGGTCACGGAGTTCAAGGGCGTAGCCATCTCCAACGGCAACCTGATGAGCACCGTCTTTGGCGAGCAGTTTGGCTTTATCGGCTCCGCCTTTGTGGCCGTGGCGGTCATGCTCTTCGCCTTCTCCACCGTCCTGGGCTGGTCCCACTACGGCGCCACCGCCTGCGGCTACCTCTTCTCCGACAAGGCGGTGCTGGCCTATCGGATCATCTTCGTGGTCGCCATCTTCGGCGGCGCGGTGATGGGGGAGAACCTGGCCTGGGATATTGCCGACACCCTCAACGGCATGATGATGATCCCCAACCTCATCGGCGTGCTCAGCCTCAGCGGTCTGGTGATGAAGATCACCAAGAACTATGTGGACCGCCGCCTCCGGGGCAAGGACGTGGAGCCCATGTACTCCCACTTCCCCGACATCCAGGCCCAGCAGCTCCAGCGGGGGGACGACTGAGCCCGCCCCCCTTCCGCCGCGAACCGAAGACCGCGAAAACGGTCAAGGGCCCCGGCCGCCACAGGCGGCCGGGGCCCTTTGTTGTTTGTTTCGCCGGGAGTTCAGCGCAGGTCCTTGCGGCGGCCCACGTCCTCCCGGAGCAGCCGGTAGAGGGCGGCGGCGATGGGGACGCCCAGGAGCATCCCGAAGATGCCGCAGGTCCCGCCGCCCACGATCACCGCGGCCAGGACCCAGATCCCCGGCAGACCCAGGGTCTTGCCGATGATCTTGGGGTAGATGATGTTCCCCTCCAGCTGTTGGAGGATGACCAGATACAGCAGAAAGAGCGCCGCCCGGAGGGGGGAGACGGTGAGGATGAGCAGAAAGCCCATCAGCCCGCCGATATAGCCGCCGATGACCGGGATGAGGGCGGTGAAGCCCACCACGGTGCCCACCACCGCGGCGAAGGGGAAGCGGAAGATGAGCATCCCCACCGCGCACATCACCCCCAGCACCACCGCGTCGGCCCCCTTGCCCACGATGTAGTCGTGGAAGCAGTCCTCCACCACCGCCAGCACATGGGTGAGCTTTTCCCGCCAGCTCTTTTTCAGGTACTTCCGGCCCAGGGTCTTGAACTGCCGGCCCAGCCGCTCCTTGTCGGCCAGGACGTAGATGGCGAAGATGATGGCCATCAGGGCGTTGAAGGTCACCGAGATCACCGAGTTGATCACCCCGGCGGCCAGGTTGGCCACGTTGCCGAAGCCGCTGAGGAGCAGACCGCCGGCCCGCTCGATGAGCTCCTGCCAGTTCAGGCCGTTGAGCCACTCGGCCAGCTCCGGCGTGGCCAGCGGGGAGCTGACCACGGCGTCGCTGATCTCCTCCAGGGTGGCGGGGACGCGGGCCATCAGCAGCTGGATGCAGTCCACCAGCTCCGGGATGACCAGCAGGGCCAGCAGGGTCAGGATCCCCCCCACGCACAGGAAGGACAACAGCAGACACACCCCCCGGCGCACCGAGCCCATGTAGGGCTTCCGGCTCTTGGGGAAGAAGTGCCGCTCAAAAAAGCGCATGGGGATGTTCAGGACGAAGGCCAGGGCGCAGCCGGCCAGGATGGGGGTCGCCGCCCCCAGGGCCAGGAGCAGGAACCCCACCACCACGTCCCAGTAGCGGATGCACAGGAACAGCGCGAAGGCGCTGACCCCCACCCGCAGACAGGTCTTCCAGCTTGGCATACCGCTCCCTCCTTACGCGTCCAGCTCCGTGAGCTTGCCCACCACTCTGGACCAGCCCCGGCGCTCCTCGCCGTTCCAGAGCGGCCGCATCCGGATGTGGAACCGGCGCGGCCCGTCCGGAAGGGTGAGGGTGTACTCCCCCTCCACATCGGGGCCGTTCTCCCCGGCCCGGTCCAGGGCGTCCTGGATCTCCGGCAGGGCGGAGCCCAGGGCCTGCACCGCCGTCTGGGCGTCGGGCTGGGCCAGCTCCTCCTCCAGGCCCAGCCGCCGGGCCGCCGTCCGGGAGAAGCGGATGCGCCGCCCCACCCGGTCGTACTCGAAGATCAGGTCCGCGGTGACCTCGGCGTAGAAGCTGAAGCGCTCCTGGGCCTGCTCCAGAAGGCCCAGGGCGTGGCGGGAGGAGTCCAGCCCGCCCCGCTCCAACAGCTCCCCGGCCACCCGGTGGATCTCCAGAGAGCTGATGGGCCCGGCGTTGTGGAAGTCCAGCTCCCGGTTTAGCCGGGGGGCGCACTCCACCAGGCAGTCCAACAGCACCGGGTTGAAGGTGCCGCACTGGCCGTCCAGGATCATCTGGAGGGCCTTTTCCGGCTCGATGGCGGCCTTGTAGACCCGCGTGGCGGTCAGCGCGTCGTAGACGTCGGCCAGGGCGACCACCTGGGCGGAGATGGGGATCTCCTCCCCCACCAGACCGTCGGGGTAGCCCCGGCCGTCGTAGCGCTCGTGGTGCCAGCGGCAGATGTCGTGGGCGATGTGGAGGAAGCCGTCGTCCCCCTCCCCCTGGTGGGGGGTCTCCTCCAGCATCCGCGCGCCGATGACGGTGTGGGTCTTCATGATCTCGAACTCCTCGGGGGTCAGGCGGCCGGGCTTGTTGAGGATCTTCTCGTCGATGGAGATCTTGCCCACGTCGTGGAGGGCGGAGGCGTTGGCGATGACGGCGATCTTGGCGGAGGTCAGGCCGTACTGAGGACAGCGGCGGCGGACGGTCTGGAGCAGGACGTCGGTGATGAGCCGGACGTGCTGGACGTGCAGACCGCTCTCCCCGTTGCGGAACTCCACCACGTTGCTGAGGATCTCCACCATCTGGAAGTTGGAGCGCTCCTTCTCCATGATCTGCTCGGCCACCAGGTTCTCCAGGGCCTGCTGCTTGGCGTAGAGCCGGATGGTGTTGCGCACCCGGTAGAGGACGGTCTTCTCGTCAAAGGGCCGGGTGATGTAGTCGGTGGCGCCCAGGTCGTAGGCCCGGTCGATGTTCTCCGGGGAGCCGTCGGCGGAGATCATGATCACCGGGGTGGAGGAGAGCCAGCTGTTCCGGTTCATCCGCGTCAGCAGCTCAAAGCCGTCCATCCCCGGCATGACCACGTCCAGCAGGACCAGGTCGATCTCGGTCCAGCGCTCCTCCAGCGTGGCCAGCGCCGTCTCCCCGTCCGCCGCCTCCAGGACGTTGTAGTCCAGGGCCAGGATGTCCCCCAGCAGGGCGCGGTTGAGCTCGGCGTCGTCGATGATGAGGACGGTGTTCTTGTTCTTTCCTGTCTTATCCATAGGTGTTCACTCCAAATGATGTGGCGTCCGGTCCCCGTCTCACGCCGTGGGGCCGGTGAGGGCGTCCACCGCGGCCAGGACGGTCCGGTAGTCCCGCTCCACCGCCCGGTAGAGCTGCTCCGGGTCCTCCGCGGGGGCCCCGGCCCGGAGGGCCTCGGTCAGGGCGGAGCTGGACTCCGCCAGCCGGGTGAAGGCCAGGTTCAGCGCCACGCCCTTGAGGGAGTGGGCCGCCCGGAAGGCCGTGGCCCAGTCGGAGGCGGCCAGGGCGTCGGTGAGGAGCTGAAAGTTCTCGTCCGAGCGGAACAGCCGCGCGAAGCGGACCACCCGCTCCTCACTGCGGAGCCGTCCCATCACCCCGTCGTAATCCCCGCCCAGCTGGGCGTAACACTCCCGCAGATCCATCCCATCCACGCTCCCTCGGTCCCCTCTCCCCGGAGGGAGAGGAGCAGAATACGGAATCCTTAAACCGGTATAATAGCCGCTTTGCGAATATTATAACACAGGAGGACAGAAATGTGTAGAGGGTTTTCCGCAAAAAAAGCGCAGAAACCATTCAAAAGTCCTTGCATTTTTTCCAATGGCAGAGTATAATATGATATGAATTTTTCTGTCCATATTTTTCACCGATGATCGGAGGTGCGGAAATGTCCGTTCCGCGGGAAGCCCCCTCCGCCCGGCCGGTGGTCCTTCTGATCCCGGCCCTGGACCCGGACCGGCGGCTTCTGGAGCTGCTGGAGGGCCTCAAGGACCGCTGGACAGGGCCGATGGTCCTGGTGGACGACGGCAGCCGGCCGGACCGCCGGGACATATTCTCCCAAGGGGAGGCGCTGGGCTGCCATGTGGCGGTCCATGCCAGGAACCTGGGCAAGGGCCGGGCGCTGAAGACCGGCTTCAACTACATCCTGACCCACTTCCCCGACGCCATCGGCTGCGTCACCGCCGACGCCGACGGCCAGCACACCCCGGAGGACGTCCTGGCCTGTGCCGACGCGCTGCGCCGGGACCCCCAGGCCCTGGTCCTGGGCTGTCGGGACTTCAGCGCCCAGGGCATCCCCTCCCGCAGCCGCCTGGGCAACCGGATCACCCGGGGGTTCATGCGCTTCCTCTGCGGCGTGGCCGTCACCGACACCCAGACCGGTCTGCGGGGCATCAGCGCGGCCTTCATGTCCTACCTGCTGGACATCCCCGGCGAGCGCTTTGAGTACGAGACCAATATGCTCCTGGAGACCCGGACCCAGGCCGTCCCCATCCGGGAGGTCGCCATCCAGACCCTCTACCTGGAGGAGAACAAGTCCTCCCACTTCAACCCCCTGCGGGACTCGGCGCGGATCTACGCCCTGCTCCTCAAGTTCTGCGCCGCGTCGGTGGCGGGCTTTCTGGTGGACATCCTGTTCTTCTCCCTGTTCTACTATCTCCTGTTCCCCCGCTGTCTCCCCGGCCTGGCGGCCACCGCCCTGGTCCTGCTCTCCACCGCCCTGGCCCGGGTGATCTCCGCCTGCGTCAACTACCTGCTCAACCGCAAGGCGGTCTTCAAGAGCAAGAAGAAAGCCTCCCACAGCGGCCCGCGCTACCTGTTGCTGTGCGTGGTGCAGATGCTCCTCAGCGCGGGGCTGGTGGGGCTCATCGAGCACCTGGCCTTCCCCGGCCCGCTCTCCTTGTGGAAGGTCCTGGTGGACCTCCTGCTCTTCCTCCTCAGCTTTCAGATCCAGCGCCGCTGGGTCTTTTGAGGCCGTCAGGGCCCGGTTCCACCTTCCTTTTGCTGATCCAAAACCTATTTTATTATTGGGGGCTGTTTTTATGAAAGAGCATTCTCGCATCCGTAAAGGTCTGGCCGGCGCGCTGTGTCTGGTCCTGCTGGCCGGCATGGTGACCGTCCCCGCCCTGGCCGCTCCCGACGACGCGCCCGCCGCCTCGGTGGAGGCCCCGGCCGCCAAGAGCGACGCGCCCGCCGCTTCGGCGGAGTCGTCCTCCTCCAAGAGCGACGCGCCCGCCAAGGCGGAGACTCCCGCGGCCGGCGACACCTCCGCCAAGTCGGAGACCCCCGCCGCCGGCGACACCTCCGCGAAGTCGGAGACCCCCGCCGCCAGTGACACCTCCACGAAGTCGGAGACCCCCGCGGCCAGTGACGCCTCCGCCAAGTCGGAGACCCCCGCCGCCGGCGATACCTCCGCCAAGTCGGAGACCCCCGCCGCCAGTGACACCTCCGCCAAGTCGGAGACCCCCGCCGCCGGCGATACCTCCGCCAAGTCGGAGACCCCCGCCGCCGACGACACCTCCGCTAAGTCGGAGACCCCCGCGGCGGACAGCGACGACGCCCCCGCGGCGGACGAGGCCCCCGCTGAGAACGACGCCCCCGCCGAGGACAGCGACGACGCCCCCGCCGTGGTCGCCCCCGCGCCCTCCCGGGCTCCGGTGCGGCCGGTGCCGCTGCCCAGCCGCGCCCCCGCCGCCGACGACCGGGAGGAGACCCCCGCCGCCGACGAGGCGGACCAGCCCGCGCCGGAGGAGGAGATCGCCCCCATCGCCCTGGACGAGGGGGACGGCTTTGAGGTGGACTGGGACCGGGTGGGCACCCAGCCCGGCGGTGACTGGCAGGCCACCCGCTGGGGCCTGGCCCGCGGCAACGGCGGCTACTACGTCTACCTGGAGAACACCCAGAACCAGGTCTCCATCGGCATCACCTACTACCACAGCGCCAGCGACGCCATCCGTTACCGGGGCTGGATCGCCGGGGGCCGCTCCCTGCTGGGGGAGAACGAGGCCCCCATCAAGGACTCCACCCTCACCGTGATCAACGAAGGCGGCAACTACCGCATGGAGGGCTTTATCCCCGACTCCTTCTTTAAGGAGACCAGCTTCATCCTCTCCAGCGGCAGCGTCACCCTGGCCTCCGAGGACATCCCCCGCCTGAGCGACGCCACCGAGCCGGAGCTCTCCGACGACGTCTCCGCCGCCACGGGCAAGGAGGTGGACCCCTCCACCAAGGCCGGGGCCATCGGCGCGGACTACACCGGCATCGTCATCGACGGCGACTTCTCCGACTGGGACGCCGTCCCCCTCCACGACATGAAGGACACCTACGACGCCTGGGGCAACGTCAAGAACTATGACACGGTGGACCAGGCCGCGGTGGTCTGGGACGGGGAGTGGATCTACCTGCTCCTGGTGGCGGAGGGCGACCGGGACTGGCAGGGCAACCTGACCGGCTCCGGCAACTGGAACAGCGTCTGCGGCGCCGGGCCCAACAACAACGGCCAGTACGCCATCGTCACCGACCTCAACCAGCAGCTGCTGGTCCAGCCCGCCGTGGTGAACGGCCAGCCCGCCGTCAACGGCATCGACGGCGCCCAGGTGGCGGTGAACAACACCGAGTGGTTCGGCGCGCCCCATATGTGGGAGATCGCCATCCCCGCCCAGGAGCTCCCCGCCTATCTGGAGAGCTTCGACTTCGGCCTCTACCTGGTGGAGCCGTCCATCTCCGGCGTCACCGACCTCCAGGGCGGCCAGGAGGGGGACACCTCCTTCCAGGGCGTCGTGCTGGACGGCAAGTTTGACGACTGGACCTATTACCCCATGACCACCATCCAATACGCCACCGCCGGGACCCAGGACCACGTCCGGGACGCCCACGGCGCGCTGTGGGCGGACGGTACCACCCTCTACGGCTATGTGGCCACCGATATGCTGGCCCACCTGGGGGCCCACGGCGGCGAGTTCCTGGGGGACATCGCCCTCTCCTTCACCGGCGACCGCGGCTACAAGTCCGTCCCCACCGACGGCAACTTCTACCCCCGCATCCTGGCCCTTGACGACCTGGACCGCATCACCCCCAACTCCCCTGAGTACACCGCCGACGGCGGCGCCTACCTCACCCTCACCGCCGGGTACGAGCTGGAGGACGGGGACTACACCTTCTACATCTTCGACACCCGCACCGCCCCCGCCGCCCCCGTCTACGACCCGGAGACCAACACCACCTACTACCCCACCGTCGCCGACCTGCGGGATCAGGCCTTCGGCACCATCAAGATCCATGTGGACGGCGGCCTGGACCAGGCGGAGTTCGCCCTGGACCTGGAGAAGGTGGCCGCCTACATCGACAAGGACGCCGACACCGCCTTCCGGGTGGTGGAGATCCAGTGGGGTCGCCTGGGCCAGCAGTGGATCTCCTACGCCGGCACCCCCACCGGCCCCATCATCAGCGTGGCGCTGCTGGTGGGCGCGGTAGGCATCCCCATGTTCTGCGTGGAGCGCAAGCGCCGTAAGGCCGCCGGAGAGGAGCCCCACGGCGATACGGCCAAATGATCAAGTACATCGTCTGCGCCGTCCTCGCCCTGGTGTGGTGGTACCTGCTCCGGGTCACCGACCGGGCCAAGCTGGACTTCTGGCACTTCGTGCTGGGCAGCGCGGGGGCGTTCATCTTCCTGGTCGTGCTGGTCCAGCCGGTGCTGACAAAGCCCCTGGGCCGTCTGGTGGCGGCCGTGGCCGGCCTGTTCGGCTCGCTGACCCACACCTTCTCCGCCTTCTTCCGCTACGGCGTGCTCTTTATCCAGTCCCCCCAGGGGGCCATGACCCTCCAGATCGACTTTGAGTGCTCCGGCATCATCGAGATCCTGGCCTTCCTCTCCCTGCTCACCTTTTTCCGGGTGTACACCAAAAACCAGCGGGCCATCGTGGGCCTGCTGGGGACGGTGTGCATCATCCTGGCCAACGTCCTGCGGATCATCGTCATCTGCGAGCTCATCTACTTCATCGGGCCCAACGTCTACTACGTGGCGCACTCCCTGGTGGGGCGCTTCATCTTCTACGGCCTATCCGTACTTCTCTACTTCTACGTCTTCACCAAGCCGCAGATTGTCAGCATGAAAGTAGGAACATTCAAGTACGGGGATGGGGGCGAAGGATCCTAAATGTGGTTTGATTTTTTTAACTCCTTCATCTTCTGGGCCGCCTGGGTGGCCATCCCCATGGTCATGGAGATCATCCCCGCCCTGGGCAGTCTCTTCCTCCTGCTCAAGCGCAAGCGCGCCTACGACAAGAAGGAAAAGCCCACCCTCTACCCGGAGATCTCCATCATCATCCCGGTCTACAACTCCGCGGACACCCTGGAGGGGTGTCTGCGCTCCATCGCGGACTCCACCTATCCCAACAGCGCCATCCGCATCTTCCTGGTCAACAACCTGAGCCGGGACAACTCCTTTGAGATCTTCACCCGCTGCCAGGACCTGTTCCCGGAATTGCATATGCAGTGGCTCAACGCCCAGCAGGGGAAGTCCAGGGCGCTGAACCTGGCGCTCTACAACTCCTCGGGGAAGTACATCGTCCACATCGACTCCGACGGGATGCTGGAGCCCCACGCCCTGACCAACCTGGTGGACCTGTTCGAGTCCGACCTCTCCTGCAACTGCGTCACCGGCTCCATCCTCACCACACCGGAAAAGATCGAGGCCTACAAGGGTCCCGGTCTTTTCCTGCGTCGGATGGAGTTCCTGGAGTACGCCCAGGCCTTCCTGGCCGGGCGGAACTACGCCAGCGAGACCAACTCCATCTACACCCTCTCCGGCGCCTTCTCCGCCTTCCGCAAGTCGGCCATCCTGAAGTCCTGGCTCTACAACACCGACACCATCTGCGAGGACACCCAGCTGACCTTCCAGATGCGCTACGTCCAGAAGGAGGAGGTCCGCATCAGTGTGGACTCCATCTTCCTTACCGACCCCATCGAGGACATGGACAAGCTCTACACCCAGCGCCAGCGCTGGCAGCGGGGCAGCCTGGAGGTCTCCAGGATGTTCATGGACACCGACGAGCTGAAGGCCCACAAGCTCTTCAGCGACGTGAACGTCAAAACCCTGATGTACGACCACACCTTCGCCTTCCCCCGGATGATCTGGTATCTGGCCACCATCTGTATGCTGTTTCTGGGCTTCTCCGGCAAGACCATCCTCATGGCCACCGGCATCCTCTTTGGGATGTACACCCTCTGCGGCTACTTCTACTTCTTCTCCAGCCTGTCCTTCCTGGAGAAGTTCCCGGACCTGCGGGCCTATTACCGGCGACTATGGTGGATGGTCCCGGTTCTGCCCTTCTTCAACCT
>CANRBW010000042.1 GCA_947628975.1 uncultured Oscillospiraceae bacterium
TGAGCCAGCCCAAGCTCCTGATGCTGGACGAGCCCTCCATGGGCCTGGCCCCCATCCTGGTGGAGCAGATCTTCGACATCATCCAGTCCCTCCACAAGGCGGGGACCACCATCCTCCTGGTGGAGCAGAACGCCCAGATGGCCCTCAGCGTGGCCGACCGGGGCTATGTGCTGGAGACGGGCAAGGTGGTCAAGTCCGCCGCCGCCCAGGACCTGCTGAACGACGCCAGCGTCAAGGCGGCCTATCTGGGTGGCTGAGACCGGCGGCAAAACAAGAACAACTCTCCGCCCCAGCGGGCGGGGAGTTTTATTTTGCCCGCTGACGCGATCATCTGCTGGACGTTGCAGAGCCAGGCGGTGTACATCTGCTGTATCTTGCAGGGATGGGTGGGAACAGCAGAGAACACCGCCCAACTCTGCCAGATAAGCAGACGTACAGCGCCTAGTCCTGTGACGTTCAGCAGAGAACACCGCCTAACCCTGCAAGGTTATCGCAGAGTCGTTGCTGGAAGCCAAAAGCCCGCCCGCCCCTGCGAGATACAGCAGAGTACAGCGCCTATCCCTGGATGGTACAGCAGAGAACAGCGCCTAGTCCTGTGACGCACAGCATAGAACACCGCCTAGCTCCGCTACGTCCAGCAAAGAACACCGCCTAGTCCTGTCAGGTTATCGCAGAATCGTTGCTGGAAGCTGAAGCCCAGCCGCCCCTACTGCGCGGAGAGGATAGCCAGGGGGTCGTCGGGGGTGTTGATGCCGCCGCGGCCGGCCCCCTGGGTCTGGGTGGCCACCTCGTCCACCTGCCGGGGGCTCCGGCCGGCCTGGGTCGTAGTCTCGTCCCACGCCAGCGTCAGTTTGCCCCAGTTCTCCACATGGAGCTCCAGCTGGCCGGAGGAGCGGCTTTGGTCCCCCTCGGCGTGGGCGGTGACGTCCACATCGGGGCTCAGGCCCAGCATCTGCAGGATCGCCAGGTCGCTATTGTCCAGCCCCAGGTCGCAGAAGCTCGCCGGGTCGAGCCGGGCGTGCAGCTCCAGGCTGGACAGGACGCCCTGCCCGTCCAGGGTGGCGGCGGCCTCAAAGGTCTGGAAGGGGCTGCTCCGCCCCGCCGCGCCCTCCCGCTCCGCCCTGGCGCGCAGGTACTCGTTCACTGTCTGGGTGGTGAGGGAGTAGGTGGTCGCGCCGTTCCGGGTGGTGAAGCGGTCGTTCCCGAAAAAGAGGCCCAGCGCCCCGATCTCCGCCTCAAACTCCTCCGCGGCATCCTCCGCCCCCATCCAGCCGGCGGAGCGCAGCATCTTGTCGTAGCAGGAGGGGACAGGGTCGAACGCCGCCTCGTCGTCCTCGCTGTGGGTCGGGCCCGCGTCCGGCTGCGTCCAGCCGCCCATCTCCTCGTCGAAGCGGGCCAGCAGGGGGATGCGGTAGACCGCGGTCCCCTGGCCGTAGTCCAGGACCATCTCCGCCTCCACCTCCCGCAGAAGCTGGGTGAGCGCGTCGGCGGTGAGGCCCAGTTGGTCGGCGGCCTCCGCCAGGGTCTGGTCGTCCAGGAGCTGGAGCAGCTGGGCCACGTCAAAGGTCATGGTCATGTCCACCAGGCCCTTTTGGGCGATGCAGTCCGCCGTCAGGGACAGGGGGTAGGCCTTGTCGCCGTCCAGGGTGGAGAACCGGGTCAGCGTCACGTCCAGGTCGACGCGCTGGGCGATCGGTTCCTCCGAGAAGACCTTCGCCCAGCTCCGCTCCGCCAGCCGGGCTAAAAAGTCATCCATCGCGCGGAAGTCCTCCGACCGGGCCAGATAGGCGGCCCGGTCCCAGAGCTGGACCTCCTGGCGCTCTTCCCAGTCGTCGCTGTACCAGCCCACGTCCCAGCCCGCGGCCTCGGCGGCGGCGCGGACGGCCACGGGACCGGTGACGTCGGCGGCCACGGCGGCCTCGCCCAGGATGGCCCGGAGGTCGGCGGCGTCGACGTAGCTCACCCCGTCGGCGGCGGTGATGGCCGCCTCGCTGGCCGCACCGTTGACCATCAGGGTCAGGGCGGGCGCGGTCCGGCTGCCGCCCCCGTCCTCGTCCTCATCCAGGTATCGGTCCACATACCAGACAAACATATCGTCTGCGAACTCCTCCCGGGTGAGCAGATTCCAGTAGTTCATGTAGGCAGCGGCGTCCCGGTACGTTTCGTCCCGGTCGTCCCGCACATCGGCCTGGAAAAAGGCATCGGCGTCAAAGCTCTCCCACGCCTGGGGGTACTGGGCCCGGTACGCCTCCGCCTCCCGGCAGTTCCGCTCGGCCAGGAGCCGGTTGTCGATGTAGTTGTTCTTCACCGCCTCCTCCACCGTGTCGCCATACGCGCTGAACTCCGCCCAAAATTGCTCCTCGGCAGTCCTGTCCCGGAAGCCCCAGCCGGCCAGGAGCGCGTCCTGGTCCAGGGCGGCGATCTCCTCCGGGTGGGCGGCCTCGTATTCGGCGTAGGACGCCCTGTCACCCCACGCCCAGGCGTCCCCATCCAACAGCTCCGACAGGTCGAGGGTGGGCACGCTATGCCCGTCCACAACAACCGTCTCCTCCGCCGCCAAGGCGGGCGAGGTCAGCGCCACTGCCAGCGCCAGGGTCAACAGCCATGTCAACCACTTCTTCACAGGGCCTTCCTCCTTTTTCATTCGCTCGGGTTTCTCTGTCCTCTGTTGTGAGCATACCACATTTTCTCCCGGTTTTCAATATCTTTTTCAAATTTTATTAACCATGAGTAAATTAAAATCAATAATAGATAATAAACATGAACTTCCCGTTGCGATACACTTAGCATGGGTGATAACCATGAGCGAGTACGGCTACCAAAATTTCATCCTGGACGTGGGCTTGAAGATCAGCTATTACCGCAAGCGGGCGGGGCTGACCCAGGAGGATCTGGCCGAGCGGGTGGGGGTGTCTACCTCCTACATCGGCATGATCGAGGCCCCCGGCATCAGCAAAAGCACCTCCCTCAAGACCCTCTACGCCATCGCCACCGCTCTGGGCGTTCCCCCTTATAAACTGCTGCAAAATGATTGACGTTCCCCTTGCCCCGCCAGACAAGGGCGGAGAGTTGTCCGTAATGGCAAAGCCTGTCCCCCCAACGGGGAGGTTAGTTGCTGCCGAACCAGACAAAACGCCGCAAACGACAAAGCGCAAATGCGCTGGAAGCCATAAATCCCACCCGCCCCTGTTTGAGACAGCAGAGAACACCTCCTAGCTCTGCCAGATACAGCAGATGTACCACGCCTAGCCACGCAACGCATAGCGCCGTACACCGTGTAAAGCGCCTAGTCCCGTAACGTACAGCAGCCGTACACCGCCTAGCCTGCTACGCACAGCCGGTGTGCCGCGCCTGGCCGCCGCTTTTGTCCTGGCGCGCGCGAAGGCGGACCTTTCGGTCCGCCTTCGGGTTCACTCGTGCCGCTCGTGGGGCGGCCGTCTTCTCCTGCGGTGGTGCTGGCCGCCGCCCTGGCCGCGGGGCTTGCCCCCCTTGGGGGCCTGGGCCCGCTCCTCGGCGGGCCGTTCCTCGGCGGGCCGGCCCTGTCCGCCCTGGCCGCCGCGGTGGCCCCGGCTGTTCCCGCCCCCGGACCGGCTGGGCCGCCGGGTGGGGGTGCGCTTTGGCTGGTCGGCCAGGAGGGCCTCCAGCTTCTCGGCCAGGCTGCCCCTGGGCTCGTGGTCCTGGCTCCGCTGGGCCTCCGGCGGGATGTACCGCAGAGCCTCCAGCTCCTCCTTGGGCGGCGCCACATAGTCCTCCGGCCGCTTCCCCTTGCCGGAGCGGACCACCCGGATCTCCTGGTTGTAGTAGGTCTTGGGCTGTTCGTCCCCGTTCTCCACCCGGACCTTCACCCGCTCCCGGAGGTAGTTCACGTCGGTGACCGTCCCCGGCCCGTCGGGGGTCTCCACGAAGGACTCCTTCTTGGGACAGCGCTTCACCGCGTCCTCGTAGGCCCCCTGCTCGTACTTCAGACAGCACATCAGCCGCCCGCAGGCCCCGGAGATCTTGGTGGGGTTCAGGGAGAGGTTCTGGGTCTTGGCCATCTTGATGGACACCGGCTGGAACTTGTCCAGGAACCGACAGCAGCAGTAGGGCTGGCCGCAGATGGCGATGCCGCCCAGCATCTTGGTCTCGTCCCGGACCCCGATCTGCCGGAGCTCGATCCTGGCGTGGAAGGTGGAGGCCAGGTCCTTCACCAGTTCCCGGAAGTCCACCCGGTTCTCCGCGGTGAAGTAGAACAGGATCTTCCCCCCGTCCGGGCTGATGTCCGCCCGGACCATGCTCATCTCCAGCCCCCGCTGGGCCACCTTTTCCTTGCACTTGGCCAGGGCCTGGCGCTCCCTGGCCCGCTGTTCCGGGGTCTTCTCCCGGGCCGGGGCCTGGGGGCGGGGCTTGTCCTGCTCGGTGGCCAGGCGGACCACCGGCCGCAGGGGGGAGAGCAGGGTGGCCTCGTCCACCTCATGGTTGCCGCGGGTACACACCGCGTACTCCGGCCCCTTGGGCGTGGTCACGATGACCCCCTGCCCAGGCTCCACCGTCAGGTCGCCTGGGTTGAAGGAATACTCTTTTCCGCCGGGCTTGAACCGGGCGTCGATCACAACCGTCATAGGGAGTGCCTCCTTCTCATTCTGCCTGGGCGCACGCGGCCAGCAAGCTGCCCCACAGGATGCCCAGATTGGCCGACGGGGCAAAGTCCTCCATCTCCTGGAGGCGGCGGGCCAGCCGGACCACTTTTCCGTCCGTCCCCGGCCCGCGGCGGGCCAACAGCGCCTGCCTGGTCCTCTCCCACAGCTGGATGGTCTCCTCCCGGGAGCCCTTCTCCCGGGCCGCGCACCAGCCCACGCGCCGCCACTCGTCCTCTCCCAGCAGCAGCTCCGCCAGCTCCTCGGCCTGGCGGTCGGCCTCGCCCTCGGCCCGGTCCCGGCCGGACACCGCCACCCGCTCGCACCGGGAGCGGATGGTGGGCAGCAGCGCCGCGTCGTTTGGGGCCAGGAGGAGGAAGACCGCGTAGACCGGCCCCTCCTCCAGCACCTTCAGCAGGGCGTTCTGGGCCGCGGCGTTCATCTGCCACGCCCGGCGGATGACGTAGACCTTCCTGGGGGCCTCGTTGGGCCGGACGTAGGCGTCCGCCCGGACCTGGCGGATCTGGTCCACCGACAGCTGGGTCTTGTCCGGGAGCCGCTCCACCCAGATCACGTCCGGGTGGATCCCCCGGCTCACCTTCCGGCAGGCCCGGCAGCTCCCGCAGGGGGGCGTCTCCCCCCGGCAGAGGAGGGCGGCGGCCAGCGCCCTGGCCTGGTCCTCCAGCACCGGGTCCGGCGCGCCGGTGAGCAGGAAAGCGCCGCCCAGCTCCCCCCGCCGCGCCTTGGCGGCCAGGGCGGGGGAGAGGACCGGCCTCTCCGCGCCGGGCTCCGGTACGGCGGCGTTCTCTCTCACGGCAGCTCCTCCTCCCCGGTCCGCCCGCGGACGGATACCATCTGGGATACATTATACCCCACTTCCCGCAAATAGGCCAGCCCTTTTTTTGTGACCGCCTCCCCCGGGGCGATCACCGGCACGCCGGGGGGGTAGGGGGCCACCTGCTCCAGGCAGACCGCCCCCTCGCACGCCTCCAGGGGCCGCCGGACCCCCCGCGCCCGCATCGCCTGGGCGGGGGAGAGGACCACCTGGGGCTCCGGCGGCGGGGCCAGGGGCGAAAGCGCCCCGCCGGGGGCGAACCGCCCCGACGCCTCCAGGGCCGCCCACAGCCGGCGGTAGTCCTCCGGCCGGTCCGCCCCGGTGAGGATGAGGACCACATGGTCCCGGTCCGCCATCTCGCAGACCACCCCCCGCGCCGCCAGCTCCGCCATGGCCCGGTGCCCCTCGCCCGTCGGGCGGGTGACCAGGGTGAGCCGGGTGGGGTCCAGCTCCGGCCGGTCCAGGGCGGAAAACCGCTCCCGGCACCGCCGGGTGAAGGCCGCCGCCCTGGCCCAGCCCTCCCGGCCCTCCCCGGTCATCCACTCCCTGGCCCAGTCCAGGGCGGCCAGGATGGGATAGGCGGGGGAGGAGGTCCCCCACACCAACGCCGCCCACCGCAGCTCCTCCGGCCCCACCGCTCCCCCGGAGAAGAGCAGCGCCCCCTGGCCGTAGACCGGCAGGGTCTTGTGGGCCGAGCTCACCACCAGGTCCGCCCCCAGGAAGGGGTCCGGCCCCAGGAAGGGCAGGTGACAGCCGTGGGCCCCGTCCACCACCAGCCACGCCCCACGCCGATGGCACACCGCGGCAATCTCCGCCACGTCCGACAACACGCCGTAATAGGTCGGCGATGGAATACAGACTGTTTTGATCTCCCGCCCCGCCGCCGCGGCGGCGTCCAGGGCCCGGGCCACCTCTTCGGCCGGGAGCGGGCGGTCCTGGGTCCGGGGGAGGTAGACCGGCTCCAGCCCCAGCAGTCCCATGGCGTTGTAGACCGCCCGGTGGCTGCACCGGTCCACCAGCACCCCCCGCCCCCGCCTGGCGCACAGGAGCAGGGCGGCCTGGAGCCCCTGGGTGGAGCCCCCGGTCAGGAACTGGCACCAGGGGAGGCCCCAGGCCCGGGCCCACAGCGCCTCGGCCTGGGCGATGACGTCGCCGCCCCGGTAGAGGTCGCCGGTGTCCGGCAGTTCGGTGAGGTCCAGCTCCACCGCCCCGGACAGGGCAGGGGTGACCCGCCGGCCCTTGTGGCCCGGCATATGGAACCGGGCGGCCCCTTGCCGCCCGTACGCCCGCAGGGCGTCGTAAAGGGGGGTGGGCATCCTCCGCCTCCTCGCCTTGGCCGGGGCGGGCCCCGGCGGTCTTAAAAAATGCCGGGCGGGGCCGCCCGGCATTTTCGCTTATTCCTCTTCGCCCCAGTCGGAGCCGTCCTCGTCCGCCTCGTAGCACACCACGGTGCGGCGGTTGGGGTCGGTCCCCACGGAGTGGGTGGAGATGTGGGGGTAGCCCTGGAGGGCGGTGTGGACCACATGGCGCTCGTAGGCGTTCATGGGCTCCAGGGTGATGGAGCGCTGGAGCCGGATGGCCTTCTCCGCGGTGCGCCTGGCCAGATTGGCCAGGGATTCCTCCCGCCTGGCCCGATAGCCCTCCGCGTCCAGGTGGACCCGGACCCGCTCCTTCCGGCCCCGGTTGATGGCGTAGCCGGTGAGCTGCTGGATGGCGTCCAGGGTGTCCCCCCGGCGGCCGATGATCCGGCCCAGCTCCTCCCCCTCCAGCCGGACCTCATAGGCGCCCCGCTGGGACAGCTCCACGGTGATCTGGCACGTCATCTCCATGTGCTGGAACAGCCCCGTCAGGAAGGCCACGATGGCCTGGGAGGCGTCGTCGTCCACCGGCTGGGTGGGCTCCGGCTCCAGCACCGGCTTGGGCTGGGGCTTGGCCTTGGGGGGCTTGTCCGCCGCCTTGGGGGGCTTGTCCGCCCTGGGGGTCCGCTCCGCCTTGGGGGCCTGATAGACAGTCTTCTCCTCCCCGGCGGGGGGCTCCGCCGGGGAGGGGGCGGGCTCCGGCGTCTCGTCCGGCGCCTCGTAGGTCACCCGGATCCGGGCGGGGCTGGAGCCGATGCCCAGAAAACCGGTCTTGGCCCGGTCCAGGATCTCCACGGAAACATCGTCCCGGTCCAGCCCCAGCTGGGCCAGAGCGGCGTCGATGGCGGCCTGCTCGGTCTTGCCGCTGACCTCCAGATACTTTGTCATTTGGTCCTCCTCCTAATCTGACCGGGCGATCATTCGCCCTGCTTCTCCCGCGCTTCGGGGTCCTCGGGCTCCTGGAGCTCCTGGGTCAGCTCCGCGGCCAGGGCGTCCGCCTCGTCCAGGGCGGCCCGCTCCCGGTCCTCCTCCAGCTTGCCCAGGGCCGCCTCCACCTCGTCGGCGCTGCGGCCGGCCAGGTCGGCCATCTCCGCGGCCACCTGGGCGGTGATGTCCGCCTCCAGCTGGGCCTCGGCCCGCTTCTCGTCCCGCTGGGCCCGGATCTGCTCGATGGCCTCCTCGTCCACCGGGTGGTCCGGGTCGCGGTAGGGGGTCACCCCGCCGAACCGGTCGGGGTCGTAGGCCCGGCCTCTGGCGTAGGCCCGGATCCCCACCCGGGAGGCGGAGCGGTCCACCCCCGGCTCCCGGTCCTTCTCCTTGTCCTTTTTCTTGCCCTTCTGCTTCTTCTCCTCGGCCCGGCGGGCCCGCTCGGCGGCCAGGGCGGCCCGGCGGCGCTTCTCCTCCTCCTTGTCCAGGAGGGCCTGCTTCCTGGCCTGCTCCGCCGCGGCCTCGTAGTCCTTCTTCAGCAGTCTCCCCGCCAGGACCTCCTGGAGCATGGACAGCAGGGAGTTGACGATCCAGTAGATACACAGCCCCGCCGGCATGATGTAGCCGATCCACAGCGACATCAGCGGGGAGAAGACGTAGAGCATGAAGGTCCCGCTCTTCTGCTCCCCGGCGTTGGGGTTGCTCATCTTGTTGGTCTTCTGGGTGACCACGCTCATCAGCACGCTCAGCGCCGCCGACAGCACCGGCAGCAGGTTGACCCCCAGGTGGGACCAGTCGGTCCAGATCTGCCAGGTGGGCTGAAGGGCCAGGTCCAGGCCCAGGAAGTTGAAGTTGATGGAGAACACGTTCTCCACCTGCGCGGCCACGGCGGTGATCACGTCGCTCTGCCCGGCGTACAGCGCCGCGGCCTGGGTGGCCATGCCGCTCTTGACGGCGGCCAGCTTGTCCGGGGTGATCAGCGCCGCCAGCTGGAGCTGGCCGTATCCGGCGTTGGACGCCAGGTCATAGCCCAGCACCGCCGCGATGGCGTTGACGCTCTCCGTGGCCAGGTCCATCATGTAGCTCAACGGCTGGCGGATGATGGAGTAGAGGGGGATCAGCAACAGCAGCGGCAGAAAGCTCCACAGGCACCCCCCCATGGGGTTGACGTTCTCCTTGGCGTAGAGCTTCTGGATCTCCTCCTGCTGTTTTTGCCGGTTGTTGGCGTACTGCTTTTGGATGCGCTGGGCCTTGCTCTGGACGGCGGACATTTTCACCATGCTCCGCTTGCCCTTCAAGGAGAAGGGGAACAGGATGATCTTCACCACGATGGCGAAGAGGATCAGCGCCATGCCGTAGTTGTTGTTGAAGAGGTGGCAAAACAGGGTGATCAGCCAGGAAAAGGGCTTCAGGATCAGACCCAAGGGAAATTCCCCCTTTTACGATTTGATGGTCCGGGGCGGGACGGGGTCGTACTCCACCGTCTCCTGCCTGTGGAAGGGGTGGCACTTCAGCAGCCGCCGCAGGGCCAGCCAGCCGCCCTTCGCCGCGCCGTGGACCTCGATGGCCTCCATGGCGTAGGCCGAGCAGGTGGGGATGAACCGGCAGCAGGGCGGCCGGGCCGGGGAGACATAGCGCCGGTACAGGCCGATGAGCCACAGCAAAAATCGCTTCATCGCTGGAGCTCCAACCGCTTGAGGAGGGAGGCCAGGTGCCGGTCCAGCTCCCGGAACCGGGCCTGGGCCGCGGCGGGACGGGCCACCACCACCAGGTCATACCCCGTCTTCACCGTCTCCTCCCGGAGACGGTAGCTCTCCCGGACCCTCCGGCGCACCCGGTTGCGGACGGTGGCCTTCCCCACCTTGGTGCCCACGGTGAGGCCCAGGCGGTTCCGGGCCAGGCCGTTTTTCCGGGCGTAGAGGACCAGGGTGGGGGTGGCGGCGCTCCGCCCCTTGCCGTAGGCCCGGCGGAAGAGATGGGGCGCTTTGATGCTGGTGGTCTGTTTCACGGCCCCTCCTCCTCCGCGCCGGGGGAGGGGGGACCAGGGCGCGGGCCCCCGCTCCGTGTGGCGGAATATGCCAGTTAGGGGCGAGAAGGAAACTCCTCCCGCCCCTTTCGTTCCATCATTTCCTGCCGGACATTAGTGGGTGAGCCGGGCGCGGCCGCGGGCGCGGCGACGGGCCAGGACCTTCCGGCCGTTGGCAGTGGCCATCCGCTTGCGGAAGCCGTGCTCCTTGGAGCGCTGACGCTTTTTGGGCTGATAGGTACGGACCATGGGTGATACACCTCCTGATTGTGGCGGTCAGACCGCCTATCCACAACGGCTTGTGTCAGCCGCGGGTCGCGTGGTTGCCAAAAGGCTTGACTATTATACCGGGCTTCCCCCCGCTTGTCAAGTCTTTTTTCCCGCCGGGGCGGGGGAGGGGGCGGCGCTCAGAAGTCCAGGTTGCCGGCGTACTTGGCGTTCTGCTCGATGAACTCCTTCCGGGGCTCCACCTTCTCCCCCATGAGGACGGTAAAGGTCTCGTCGGCGGCGATGGCGTCGGAGAGGGTGAACTGCTTGAGGATCCGCCGCTCCGGGTCCATGGTGGTCTCCCACAGCTCGTGGGGGTCCATCTCGCCCAGGCCCTTGAAGCGGTTGATGTCCACCTTGGCGTTGGGGTTGTCCGCCCGCATCTCGGCGGAGACCGCGTCCCGCTCCTCGTCGGAGAAGGCCACCCGCACCGTCTTCCCCCGGGTGAGCTTGTAGAGGGGGGGCACGGCGGAGTAGACATAGCCCCCCTCGATGAGGGGCCGCATGAACCGGAAGAAGAAGGTGAGGAGCAGGGTGCGGATGTGGGCGCC
>CANRBW010000043.1 GCA_947628975.1 uncultured Oscillospiraceae bacterium
CATCTTTACCGAGATCTTCAACGACCCCGAGCAGTTCCCCATCAAGGACCTGGGGGGCTACGGCTGGCGGGGGGACTCCGCCACCGGCGAGCACAACTGCGGCACCGCCATCGACATCAACCCCAACGAGAACTACCAGATCCGGGACGGCCGGGTCCAGGTGGGCAGCTGCTGGGCCCCCGGCGAGAACCCCTACTCCATCGCCCCCAACGGCTCGGTGGTGCGCATCTTCGCCAAGTACGGCTGGTCCTGGGGGGGAGACGCCTGGGCGGTGAGCAGCGACGCCTCCTCCGGCTACCACGACTATATGCACTTCTCCTACATGGGAGGGTGACCCGGCCGGCGGCCGGAGACGGCCAAAGAGGGGACGGCGTCCCCTCTTTGGCCGTTTTCCGCCCCTCCCGCGGCCCGGGGCGGGATTTTCCAAATAAGCCTTGCGCCGCCGGGGATATTTTGGTATAATAATCTGGTCTTTGTGTCTGAGAGAACGGGGGCCCGCGGGGTCCTGGGAGGTCTTGCCTTGAAGATCGACGTGATGGGGGTCGCCTTTGACGACCTGACCATGGACCAGGCGGTCCGGCAGGGGCTGGACCTGGCCGGGGCGGAGGGGTTCCGCTATGTGGTCACCCCCAACCCGGAGCTGGTGATGATGGCCCGGCGGGATCCGGCCTACGCCCGGACTCTGGCCGGGGCCGGGATGACCCTGGCCGACGGGGTGGGGGTGGTGTACGCCGCCCGCATCCTGGGTAGGCCCCTCCGGGGCCGGGTGCCTGGGGTGGACTTCGCCCAGGGGCTGATGGAGGGCCTGGCCCGGACGGGGCGGAGCCTCTTCTTGCTGGGGGCCAAGCCCAGCGTGGCGGAGCGGGCGGCGGAGAATCTGCGCCGCCAGCACCCCGGCCTGGTCATCGCCGGGGTCCACGACGGGTATTTCCAGGAGGACGCCCCGGTGGTGGAGGCGGTCCGGGCCAGCGGGGCCGACGTGCTCTTCGTCTGCCTGGGCGCCCCCAAGCAGGAGGACTGGATGGCCCGCAACGGCCCCGCCACAGGGGCCCACCTGGCGGTGGGTCTGGGGGGCTCGCTGGACGTGTTCGCCGGGGCGGTGAAGCGGGCCCCGGAGGGGTGGCAAAAGCTGGGGCTGGAGTGGCTCTACCGGCTGATCCGGGAGCCCAGCCGCCTCGGCCGGATGATCCGGCTGCCGGGATTTCTGGTCCAGGCCCTCTGGGCGCGGATGAGAGGGAAGTGAGACGATGGCGGGAAGACTGATCGCCCTGGAGGGGACGGACGGGTCGGGGAAGTCCACCCAGTTCGCCCTGCTGTGCCAGCGGATGGAGCGGGAGGGGCGGGCGTTCCGCCGCCTGGTCTTTCCCCGGTATGACCAGCCCTCCTCCGCCCTGCTGCGGATGTATCTGGGAGGGGAGTTCGGCTCCCGCCCCGGCGACGTGAACGCCTACGCCGCCTCCACCTTCTTCGCCGTGGACCGCTACGCGGCCTGGCGGCAGGACTGGGGGGAGGGCTATCTGGCGGGGGAGACGGTGCTGTCCGACCGGTACACCACCTCCAACGCCGTCCACCAGGCGGCCAAGATGCCCCCGGAGCGCTGGGGGGAGTTCTTCGCCTGGCTGGAGGATTTTGAGTACGGCAAGCTGGGCCTGCCCCGGCCGGAGCTGGTGGCGTGGCTGGATATGCCCACCGCCCAGGCGGTGGAAAACCTCCGCCGCCGGGAGGCGGAGACCCACACCAGCGGCGACATCCACGAGGTGGACGCGGCCTATCTGGCCGCCTGCCGGGCCGCCGCCCAGGCCGCCGCGGAGACCTACGGCTGGCGGAGGATCGACTGTCTGGACGCCCGGGGCCGGATGCGGCCCGCGGAGGAGATCCATGAGGAGCTGTGGGCGCTGGTCCGGCCCCTGCTGACCCAGGAGAAATAGGAGGATGGGAAGTATGGTCTATCTGCTGTTGGGAGAAGGGTTCGAGGAGGCCGAGGCCCTGGTGCCCACCGACCTGCTGCGCCGCGCGGGCGTGGAGGTCCGGCTGGTGGGGCTGAAGGGGAAGCGGGTCACCTCGGCCCACGCCATCACCGTGGAGTGCGACTGTCAGCTCCAGGATGTGGAGGAGCACGAGGCGAGGATGATCGTCCTCCCCGGCGGGCTGGGGGGCGTGAACGCCATCTCCGCCGACGAGCGGGCCCTGGGGCTCATCCAGCGCTGCGCCGACCGGGGGGCCTATATCGCCGCCATCTGCGCCGCCCCCACCATCCTGGCCCGGCTGGGCCTGCTGGACCGCCGGAAGGCGGTGGTCTATCCGGGGATGGAGGACCAGATGCTCTCGGCGGTGGTCCAGCCGGGCAAGGCGGTGGTGGTGGACGGCCACCTGGTCACCGGCGAGGCCGCCGGCTCCGCCTTCGACTTCGGGCTGAAGCTGGTGGAGCTGCTCCGGGGCCGGGAGGCCGCCGAGGCGGTGCGGGAAGGGGTCCACTACCGCCCCCGCAAAGGGTAAAAAAAGGAGACGGACGGGGCCGGAGGCCCCGCCCGTCCCGGGCGCGCTAAGTACCCTCAGCAGCAGCCGTCGTTGCAGCTGTTGCCGCAGCCGTTGCCGCAGCCGCAGTCGCCGCCGCCGCAGCAGCACAGCAGCACGAGGATGATGAGGATGATCCACAGGCACCCGTTGGAGCCGCCATTACCGAAACACATTGTCGTCTCACCCCTTTCCTGTGCCCCATTCTATGCCGGCGGGGGAGAGGCGGTGCAGGATGGAGGGGAAACTTATGGCTGAACAGAGACCTGGAGCCCGTCGGGAGCCGGACAGCCGCCGCCCGGCCGCCAGGAGCCGCCGCCGGGGGGGCCGCCGCGCCGCGGGCGCGGCGCTCTATGTGGCGGTGGTGCTGGGGGTGTCGGTCCTGCTGGCGTGCGTGCTGTGGATCTTCGCCGGGGACGTGCTGGCTTTGAACAAGGCCCCCCACACCGCCGTCATCGCCCTCTCCCCGGAGATGTTCACCCGGGAGGAGGTCACCGTGGAGACCCAGGGGCCGGACGGGGAGAGCGTGGAGAGCGTCCAGACGGTCCAGCGGGTCCGGATGGGGGAGGTGGCCTCCCTGCTGAAGGAGAACGGGATCATCGAGTTCAAGACCCTGTTCAAGCTCTTCGCCGGGGTGACCGGCGGGGGGGACAAGATCGCGCCGGGGACCTATGAGCTGAACACCGACATGGACTACCGGGCCATCATCTCCAGTATGTCGGCGGGGTCGGCCAACCGCTCGGAGATCTCGGTGACCATCCCGGAGGGGTACTCCATCGACCAGATCTTCGCCCTGCTGGAGGAGAAGGGGGTGGCCCAGGTCGCCCAGCTGCGGGAGACCGCCGCCCAGCACGACTACCAGTTCGACTTCCTGGAGGGGATCCCCCTGGGGGACTACCACCGGCTGGAGGGCTATCTGTTCCCGGACACCTATCTGTTCTATGTGGGGGACGACCCGCTGTACGCCATCAACAAGATGCTGGTGAACTTCACCAACATGGTGCCCAGGGAGACCCGGCAGGAGCTGAAGGATGAGGGCCGGAGCCTGGCGGAGATCATCACGGTGGCCTCCCTCATCGAAAAGGAGACCGACGGGACCGACCAGGCGCTGATCGCCTCGGTCATCTATAACCGGCTCAAAAACACCTCGGTGACCAACGGCTACCTCCAGATCGACGCCACCCTGGCCTACCTCAACGGCGGGAAGACCCCCACCGAGGCGGACAAGGGCATCGACTCGCCCTACAACACCTACCTCTACCCCGGCCTGCCCCCCGGACCCATCGCCAACCCCGGCTCGGAGGCCATCTGGGCGGCCATGCACCCCAAGGACTCCAACTATTACTACTACGCCCTGGGCACCGACGGGCTGCACCACTTCAGCCGGACCTACCAGGAGCACCAGAACTTCCTGGGCAGTCTGCCCAAGGACTGAGCCATGGCGGTGGAGCTGCTGGCCCCCGCGGGGGACCGGGAACGGCTGGCCGCCGCCGTGGCCTACGGGGCGGACGCGGTCTACCTGGCGGGGAGCGAGTACGGCATGCGGGCCTTCGCCGGGAACTTTGACGCCCAGGAGCTGGAGCGGGCCATCGGCTACGCCCACAGCCGGGGGGTGGCGGTCCATGTGGCGGTGAACGCCAACCCCCGCAACCGGGAGCTGGCGGGCCTGCCGGAGTATCTGGAGCGGCTCCAGGACTGGGGGGCGGACGCCCTCATCGTGGGGGACCCCGGCGTCTTCGCCCTGGCCCGGCGCCACGCCCCCGGGGTGAGGCTCCATATCTCCACCCAGGCGGGGGTGACCAACTACGCCGCCGCCCGGTACTGGCACGACCAGGGGGCCGGCCGGGTGATCCTGGCCAGGGAGCTGTCCCTGGAGGAGGTGGCGGAGCTGATCGCCAAGGTCCCCAGGGAGCTGGAGGTGGAGGCCTTCGTCCACGGGGCCATGTGCGTGAGCTGGTCGGGCCGGTGCGTGCTGTCCAACTACATGACCGGCCGGGACGCCACCCGCGGCGCCTGCGCCCAGCCCTGCCGGTACAAGTACGCCCTGATGGAGGAGCAGAGGCCGGGGGAGTATTTCCCGGTCTTCGAGTCCGGCGGGGAGTCCTTCATCCTCAGCTCCAGGGATATGTGCATGATCGACCACATCCCGGAGCTGGTGGACATCGGCCTGGCCAGCCTGAAGATCGAAGGCCGGGCCAAGAGCGCCTACTACGCCGCCATCGTCACCGGCGCCTACCGCCACGCGGTGGACGCCGCCCTGGCGGGGGAGCCGCTGGACCCGGTGTGGCGGGACGAGGTGGAGAAGGTCAGCCACCGGCACTACTCCACCGGCTTCTGGTTCGGCCAGCCCGGGCAGTACACCCAGGACGCCCGGTATATCCGCGCCTGGCAGGTGGCGGCCCAGGTGGTGAGCTGTGACGGCGCGGGGGCGGCCCTGTGCGTCCTCAACAACAAGTTCCGCCGGGGGGACGCGCTGGAGCTGGTGGGGCCCGGCCTGCGGCCGGTGGCCTTCCGGGTGGAGGAGCTGCGGGACGACCAGGGCCAGGCGGTGGAGGAGGTCCACACCCCCGGCGTCCGGTTCCTGCTGACCCTGCCCTGCCAGGCCCCGCCCATGAGCTACCTGCGCCGCCAGGAAGGGCCGGAGCGGGCCGGGGGACATAGACTGATGGCGGGGCCGGAGGACGCCGCCCGGCCCTGAAGGAGGAAGAGCATGACACGATTGGGCGAGACCCTGCGGGCCTATCAGGCCAGGGACCCGGCGGCCCGGAGCCGATTGGAGATATTCCTGCTCTACCCCGGCGTACACGCCGTGATCTTCCACCGGGTGAGCCACTGGCTGTGGGAGCACCACCTGCGGTTCCTGGCCCGGCTGAACTCCCAGGTGGGGCGGCACTGCACCGGCATCGAGATCCACCCCGGCGCGAAGATCGGCCGGAGGCTGGTGATCGACCACGGCATGGGCATCGTCATCGGCGAGACCGCCTCGGTGGGGGACGACTGTCTGATCTACCACGGCGTCACCCTGGGGGGGACGGGGAAGGAGACGGGCAAGCGCCACCCCACCATCGGCAACAACGTGATGATCGCCTGCGGGGCCAAGGTGCTGGGGCCCTTCCGGGTGGGGGACAACGCCCGGATCGCCGCCAACGCCGTGGTGCTCCAGGAGGTGCCCGACGACGCCACCGCCGTGGGCATCCCCGCCAAGATCGTCCGCATCGCCGGGGAGAGGCCCCACTACGCCGAGAACGTGGACCAGATCAACATCACAGACCCGGTACAGCGCGACCTCCAGGCCCTGACCCAGCGGCTGGAGGCCCTGGAAAAAAAGGTATCTGAGAAGGAGAAGGACGTATGAAACTCTACAATTCCGCCACCCGGACCAAGGAGGAGTTGGTCCCCCACCAGCCGGGAAAGGTGGGGATGTACACCTGTGGCCCCACCGTCTACCACTTCGCTCACATCGGCAACCTGCGCTCCTACCTCATGGAGGACGTGCTGGAGAAGGCCCTGCGGTGGGAGGGATATGAGGTCACCCGGGTGATGAACATCACCGACGTGGGCCACCTCTCCTCCGACGCGGACACCGGCGAGGACAAGATGCTCAAGGGCGCCCAGCGGGAGCACAAGAGCGTCATGGAGATCGCCCGGTTTTATACCGATGCCTTCTTCGCCGACTGCGAAAAGCTCAACATCAAGCGCCCCGACGTGGTCCAGCCCGCCACCGGCATGATCGACGAGTATATCCGGGTCATCACCCGGCTGCTGGACACCGGCTACGCCTATCTGGCCGGGGGCAACGTCTACTTCGACACCTCCAAGCTGGCCCGGTACTACATCTTCAGCGAGCACGACGAGGAGAACCTGGCCGTGGGGGTCCGGGACAGCGTGGAGGAGGACGAGAACAAGCGAAACAAGGCGGACTTTGTCCTGTGGTTCACCAAGAGCAAGTTCGAGGACCAGGCCCTGAAGTGGGACTCCCCCTGGGGGGTGGGCTACCCCGGCTGGCACATCGAGTGCTCCTGCATCTCCATGAAGTACCTGGGGGAGTATCTGGACCTCCACTGCGGCGGCATCGACAACGCCTTCCCCCACCACACCAACGAGATCGCCCAGAGCGAGGCGTACCTGGGCCACCCCTGGTGCCGGCACTGGTTCCACGTCCACCATCTGAACACCAACGACGGGAAGATGAGCAAGTCCAAGGGGGAGTTTCTGACCGTCTCCCTGCTGGAGGAGAAGGGCTTCGACCCCCTGGCCTACCGGCTGTTCTGCCTCCAGAGCCACTACCGCAAGGCCCTGACCTTCTCCTGGGAGAACCTGCAAAACGCCCAGGGGGCCTATGACAAGCTGATCCGGCGGGTGGCCGCCCTCACCGGGGAGGGGGAGACCGGCGGGCCGGAGGCGGAGGCCCTCACCGCCCGGTTCCGGGAGGCCCTGGACAACGACCTGAACACCTCCCTGGCCGTCACCGCCCTCTACGACGTGCTCAAGGCCCCCCTCAGCGACGCCGCCAAGCGCGCCCTCATCGCCGACTTCGACCGGGTGCTGGGCCTGCGGCTCCTGGACCGGGCGGACGCCCTCCGGGAGAAGGAGGCCGCCCGGAGCGCCCCCGCCGCCCTGTCGGAGGAGGACGCCGCGGTCCAGGCCCTGGTGGACCGGCGGGCGGAGGCCAAGAAGACCAAGGACTTCGCCGCCGCCGACGCCCTCCGGGCCCAGCTGGCCGGGATGGGGGTGGAGGTCACCGACACCCCCCAGGGACCGGTCTGGAGGAGAGTGTGATGGCGCGCCGGGAGATGCAAAAGCGGGTCATCAAGCTCCAGTTCAACGCCCCGGTGATCCTGCTGTTCACCCTCTGCGCCCTGGGGGCGCTGGTGGCGAACTACTTCACCCGCGGGGAGGCCAACGCCCGCTTCTTCAGCGTCTACGGCTTCCGCCCCGACCAGTTTTTGTGGTATGTCCGCCTGCTGGGCCATGTGCTGGGCCACACCGGCTGGGAGCATTACCTGGGGAATATGGTCCTGCTGTTGGTGGTGGGGCCGCCCCTGGAGGAGAAGTACGGCAGCTGGACCATGCTGTGGTGCATCCTCTTCACCGCCGTGGTCTCCGGCCTGGTCCACTGCTTCTGGGACCCGTCCACCGCCCTGCTGGGGGCCAGCGGCATCGTGTTCATGCTCATCATGCTCTCCTCCCTGGCCGGGATGCGGGGCGGGGCCATCCCCATCACCATGATTTTGGTGGGGGTGATCTACCTGGGGGGCGAGCTGGTGGCCGCCTTCACCGGGGACGACTCGGTCTCCCGGCTGACCCATATCATCGGCGGGCTGTGCGGCACCTTCCTGGGCTTCTTCCTGGCGCGGGGGCGGAGATGACAGAGCGTGTCGTGGTGGTCTGCGGCCCCACCGCCACGGGGAAGACCGCCCTGGCCGTGGCCCTGGCCAAGGCCCTGGACGGAGAGGTGGTAGGGGCGGACTCCATGCAGGTCTACCGGGGGATGGACATCGGCACCGCCAAGCCCACCCCGGCGGAGATGGACGGGGTCCCCCACCACATGATCGACGTGGCCGACCCCAGGGAGGACTTTTCGGTGGCCCGGTATGTGGACCTGGCCCTGCCGGTGGTGGAGGACATCCTGGCGCGGGGCAGGACGGCCATCGTGGCCGGGGGCACCGGGCTCTACATCGACAACCTCATGGCCGGGCGGCGGTTCGCCGCCTTTTCGGGGGAGACCAGAAGGGCGTTGGAGGCGCGGGGCCGGGCGGAGGGCCTGGCCGCCCTCTACGCCGAGCTGGGCCGGGTGGATCCCCGGCGGCAGGCCCAGGTCCACCCCAACGACGAAAAGCGGATCCTCCGGGCGCTGGAGGTCTTTTACGAGACCGGCCGGACCCAGTCCGACCACCACGCCTGGACCCAGGCCCAGCCCCCCCGATTCACCCCCGCGCGGATCGGGCTGGACTTCGCCGACCGGCGGAGGCTGTGGGAGCGGATCGACGCGCGGGTGGACGCCATGATGGAGGCGGGGCTGGCCGGGGAGGTCCGGGCCCTGCTGGACAGCGGGGTGCCGCCGGAGGCCACCGGGATGCAGGCCATCGGCTACAAGGAGCTGGCCGCCGCCGTCCGGGGGGACGGGGACCTGGCCGCCGCCGTGGGGGAGGTGAAGCTCCGCTCCCGGCAGTACGCCAAGCGGCAGCGCAGCTGGTTCCGCCGCCATGGCGACACCCACTGGATCCTCTGGGGGGACCGGCCGGATCTTTCCTCCGCCCTCCAGGATTCGACAGCCTTCCTCCGCCAAAAGGGTATATGATAAGCCGGGCCGAGGCCCGGCGAACTATGCCACTTTTGGAAAGGAAGCGCAGCGATGAAAAACACAAAAATTTTACAGGACGCTTTTTTGACCCGATGCCGCACCGCCCGGATGCCGGTGACCCTGTTTCTGATGAACGGCTTTCAGATCCGGGGCACCATCACCGGCTTCGACCCCTTCGTGGTGGTGGTCCAGTCTGAGGAAAAGCAACAGGTCATCTACAAGCACGCCATCTCCACCATCGTCCCGGAGAGAAGGCTGGAGCTGGCGCCGGCGGAGTAAAACAAAGCGTCCCCGGACCGGGAGGCGAAGCTACATATGAAACAGGGCACGCTGGTCACCCGCGTGGTGGTCCTTCTGATGCTGGCGGCGGTGCTGATCTACCTGGGGGTCTACATCTGGCAGGGGTTTTCCGACCCCTACCAGCTGGTGGTGAGCTACGCCTACGAGATGGACGACGACGCCGCCCTGGACGGGGTGGTGGTCCGCTCGGAGAGCCGGATCGGCGGGGAGGCCAGCCTGGCCGAGGTCCTGCCCCGGGAGGGGGAGCGGGTCAGCGCCGGCGCGGCGGTGGCCAGAGTCTACCAAAACGAGAGCGCCCTGGGCGACCACCGGCAGCTCCAGGCCCTGGAACAGGAGCTGGAGCAGTTGCGCTACGCCCTGCGCCGGGGGGACACGGCGGCGGGGGCCAAGGAGCTGGACGGCCAGCTGGTCAACGACCTGGCCCTGCTGAAGAGCCACCTGTCCTCCGGGGAGCTGGGCGACCTGGAAGAGCGGGGGCTGGACATCCGCTCCCTGGTGCTCAAGCGCACCTCCGACGCCGCCACCGGCGTGGAGAGCGCGGAGCGGATCCAGCAGACCGTGGGGGAGGTGGAGGAGCGGCTGAACGCCCTGCGGGCCACCTCCGCCCAGAGCACCAGCCTGGTGACGGTGAACCGGGGGGGTGTGTTCTCCGGCATGGCGGACGGTCTGGAGGACACGCTGACCGCCCAGAGCCTGGAGACCCTCACCGTCCAGGACCTGGACCGGCTGAGCCGGAGCCAGGTCCAGGCGGACGAGACCGCCCTGGGGAAGCTGATCACCGACGCCACCTGGTACTACGCCGCCGCCGTGGACAGCGCCGACGCCCAGCGCCTCACCGAGGGGGAAAGCTACGACCTGGCCTTCTCCGGGGATTTTGCGCGCGAGGTGTCCATGACCCTGGAGCGGCTGGGCCCGGAGGAGGAGGGGCGCAGGCTGGCGGTCTTCTCCTGCGACCGGTACCTCAACCAGGTGACCCTGTGCCGGTTCCTCAGCGCCCGGCTGATCTTTGAGCGCTTCACCGGCGTGTGGGTGCCGGACAAGGCCCTGCGGGTCCGGGAGAACGACGACGGCTCCACCACGCCGGGGGTCTACACCCTGGTGGGCCGCCAGGCCGAGTTCAAGCGGGTGGAGGTGGTCCGGGAGGGGGAGGACTTCTACCTGGTCCGGGGGACGGACTCCAACCGCAAGGTCCTCCGGCCCGGAGACACCATCGTCCTGTCCAACCAGGAACTTTACGAGGGGAAGGTGATCGCGTGAACACGTTGGAGGAGCGGCTGGCCGCCGCCAGAGCCGCCGTGGCCGACGCCGCCCTGGCCCTCTGGGTCAACGGCGCGTTCATCGGCTACAGCGAGGACAGCTTCACCCCCGCGGAGTTTGACCTGACGCCCTTCGTCCACCCCGGAAACAACCGGATCGCCGTGGCGGTGTTCCGCTTCTGCAGCGGCAGCTGGTTGGAGGATC
>CANRBW010000044.1 GCA_947628975.1 uncultured Oscillospiraceae bacterium
TCTGCGCCCCGACACCCAGTACGACTACAAGTTCGTCTCCCTCTCCCACAACACCCTCCGGGGCGCCGCCGGCGGCGGCGTGCTGTTGGCCGAGCTCCTGTGCGCCGAGGGGTATATCGATCACAAGGACTGATCATGGAAAGGAGTTTTTTCTATGCGTGAGCCTGTTTTTACCGGCGCCTGTACCGCCATCGTCACCCCCTTTGACCAAAACGGCGCGGTGAACTTCGACGCGCTGGGTCTGCTGATCGACGACCAGATCACCAGAGGGGTGGACGCCCTGTGCATCTGCGGCACCACCGGGGAGTCCTCCACCCTCTCCATTCGCGAGCACATCGCCGTGGTGGAGTACGGCGTCAAGCGCGTGGCCCACCGGGCCAAGGTGCTGGCCGGGGCGGGCAGCAACGACACCTCTGCCGCCGTCTACCTCGCCCAGCACGCCCAGGAGTCCGGGGCGGACGCCCTGCTCCTGGTGACCCCCTACTACAACAAGACCTCCCAGACCGGCCTGATCCGCCACTACGAGTACATCGCCGACCGGGTGGACATCCCCATGGTCCTCTACAACGTGCCCAGCCGCACGGGGGTCTCCTTCACCGCCGAGACCTATCGGACCCTGGCCCAGAACCCCAAGATCAACGGCGTCAAGGAGGCCAGCGGCAACTTCTCCCTCCTGGCCCACACCCTCTCCGTCTGCCCCAAGGACTTCTACGTCTGGTCCGGCAACGACGACCAGGTGGTGCCCATGATGAGCCTGGGGGCCAAGGGGGTCATCTCGGTGTTGTCCAACATCCTGCCGGAGGTGGTGGTGAAGATGAGCCACCTCTGCCTGGAGAGCAAGTACGCCGAGGCGTCCCAGATCCAGCTGGAGTACATGGAGCTGATCGACGCGCTGTTCTGCGAGGTCAACCCCATCCCCGTCAAGGCGGCGCTGAACCTCATGGGGGTGGAGGCCGGGTCCCTCCGGCTGCCCCTGTGCGAGATCTCCCCCAAGGGCCGCCAGGTCCTGGAGACCGCCATGCGCAACGCCCATCTCATCTGAGACAGAAAGGACCGACGCACCGATGACAAAGCTGATCCTCTCCGGCTGTCTGGGCCGCATGGGCCAGGTGATCACCGCCCTCTGCGACCAGGACGACCGCCTGACCATCGTGGCGGGCATCGACCCCGTGGGCAGCGCCTCCGCCCAGCCCTACCCCGTCTTCCCCACCCCGGAGGAGTGCCAGGTGGAGGCGGACGTGGCGGTGGACTTCTCCTCCCCCGCCGCCCTGGGCGCTCTGCTGGCCTGGGCCAGGCCCAGGGGGCTCCCCCTGGTGCTGGCCTCCACCGGCTACACCCCCGAACAGCTCCAGGAGATCGACCGGGCCGCCCAGGCCATCCCGGTCTTCCGCTCCGCCAACCTCTCTCTGGGGGTCAACCTCCTCCTGGAGCTGGCCAAGCGGGCCGCCCAGGTGCTGGGGGAGGACTTCGACGTGGAGATCGTGGAGCGCCACCACAACAAGAAGGTGGACGCCCCCAGCGGGACCGCCCTGATGCTGGCCGACGCGGTGCGGGACGGCCTGAGCTATCCCCCGCGCTACGTCTACGACCGCCACAGCGTCCGCGCCCCCCGGGACCGCGCTGAGATCGGCATCTCCTCCGTCCGGGGGGGCACCATCGTGGGCGACCACGAGGTGATCTTCGCCGGGGAGCAGGAGGTGGTGGAGCTCCACCACCACGCCGCCTCCCGGGAGGTCTTCGCCCGCGGCGCGCTGAAGGCGGCGGCCTTCATGGCCCAGGTCCGGGACCCCGGCCTCTACAACATGGGCCACATCCTGGCCGCCATCTGAAACGTCTGTCAGACGCGCGCGCAAAAGGCCGACGCGGGAAGGATCTCCCGCGCCGGCCCTTTTTGTTTTGCTTTTCCGCCCTTATGTCCGCTCCCGCTCAGCAGCCGCAGCCGTTGTTGCAGCCGCAGCCACAGCCGCTGTTGCCGCCGTTGCCACAGCAGCACATCAGGACGATGAGGATGAGGATGATCCACAGGCAGCTGCCGCCGCCGCAACCGTTGTTGCCACACATAGTCCAGTACCTCCTGAATGAAATGGAGCCCGGCTCTGCCCGGCTCACTCCATCTTATGCAGGGGCGGGTCAACGGTTACGCTCCGGCGGTAAAGCGCTGGAGGATGGTGGCCACCTCCGCCCGCGAGGCGGTGCCGCGGGGGTCCAGCTCCCCGGTGTTGCGGCCCCGGAGCAGACCGGCGCCCACCGCCCAGCCGGCGGCGTCCCTGGCCCAGTCGGAGACCTGTCCCCCGTCGGGGAAGCCGCTCAGATCGCCGGTGGAGGGGGCCGCGTTCTTTCGGTAGTCCTTCTCAAAGCGGTAGAGCATGGTGACCAGCTGTTCCCGGGTCACCGGCGTCTCCGGCGCGTAGAGGCCGCCCCCCATGCCGTTGACCACCCCCGCCCCGCTGGCCCAGGCCACGCCGGCGGAGTACCACTGCCCGGCGGGCACGTCGGAAAAGCTCTGGCCGCCCTCCGCGCCGGGACTCCCGGCCACCCGGTGGAGGACCGTGGCCACCATGGCGCGGTCCATGGGCGCGTCCGGGGAGAAGGCGGCGGGACCGGTGCCGGAGAAGTACCCCTTTTCGTAGACGAAGGCCACCGCCCCGTAAAACCAGTGGTCACCGGTCACGTCGGCAAAGGGCAGGCTCTGGCCGGCGGGGTCGTCCGCCCCCCGCACCGTCCCCTCGCCCTGGTAGGCGACGCTCCCCGCCCCCGTCTGCCGGAGGAGGGCCGGGGCGGACAGGACGATATAGCGGTGGGAGAGCGTCAGGGCCTCCCCCGCCGCGACCTGCCGCCCCGCCGTCACGTCGGCCAGAGCGCCCGCGGTCAGGGCGCTGGCCCCGCTCTGGACCACGGCGCTGCCCCCCAGGCCCAGCTCCAGGGTCTGGCCGGTCTCCAGCCGGGCCGTGGCAAAGCCGCCCGCCTGGTCCCGGACCGCCTGGTCCAACTGGGCCAGGGCGGTCTGATAGACCGCCTCGGTGCCCGCGGCGGCCCGGTCCCGCAGCCCCTCCACCAGGGCGGGCAGATAGCTGTTCTCCCAGTAGCTCAGCGAGATCATGGGGTCGGACCCCACGCTCCCCACGGCCACGGCGATGCCCAGGCCGAGGAGGAGCACCCCGGTCAGGACCGGTATCAGTCGACGCTTCATGGGCCTCCCTGTCCTTTCCCCCCGCGCGGTTCGGCGGGTATCTCTCATTGTAGTGTAGTCCCAGCGGGAAAAGGGTCGAACCCCTTCAGCGGAACACCTTTCCCTCGCTGTCCAGGACCTCCAGCCGCCGGTAGCGGACGCCGTCGGGCAAAAGGTCGGGGAATTCCGCTGTCAAGGCGTTCACCAGTACAGACGGGTTCAACCCTGGATTCTGGGCCGCCAGCACGATGCGCAGGGTCCGTGTCCCCTCCGGGTCATCTGTAAAGGTAAAGCTCTTTACCATCTTTGGAATATCAAGGCTTACCGCGCCGCTCTTGGCCTTTTTGGAGGGTTTTTCCACCACCCAACTCTCCCGGCCCAGGGCCTCGCGCCACGCCGCCTCCAGCGCCGCCCCGCCCCGGGGGAGGTCCAGGGAGATGGCGTAGTCCAGCCAGGCCAGTTCCCGGATGGGCCGCTGGCCGGGGTAGCACTCCAGCACCCGGACCCCTTCGGGCAGGGCGGCGTTGAGCCGGGCCGGGACCTCCTCCCGCTCGACGCCGGGCAACAGGCCGAACTCCAACAGCTCGCACTGGCTGGAAAAGCCCAGGGAGAGCGGCAGGGCGATGGAGATGAAGGGGTGGGGGTTGAACCCCTCGGTGTGCTTGATGGGGAGGTCGGCCCGGACGAAGGCCCGCTGGAAGGTGCGCATCAGGTCCAGGTGGGAGATGTAGCGGGCCCTCCCCTCTTTGGCGAAGCGCAGACGGTCCTTAGGCATCGCACACACCTCCCGGACAGAACTGGTTGGCCCCGCAGCCGGAGCACTGCCTGCGGCAGTCGGGGGTGATGACCGCCTGATAGGCCCGCTCCCGCTCCCGGGCGAAGAAGTCCCGGCTCACCCCGACGCTGGTGACCTCCCAGGGGAAGACCTCGTCCCTCCCCCGCTCCCGGTTGGCGTAGAAGCGGGGGTCCACGCCCAGGTCGGCGAAGGTCTCCATCCAGCGCGCCATGTCGAAATACTCGCTCCAGGCGTCGAACTTGGCCCCCCGGCGCCACGCCTCCTGGATGACGGCCCCCAGGCGGCGGTCCCCCCGGGCGAAGACCGCCTCCAGGAAACTGGTGTCCGGGTCGTGCCAGTTGTAGGTGATGTTCCGGTCCCGCATATGCTCCCGCAAGAGGGTCACCCGGCGCATATACTCGGCCCTGTCCACCTGGGCCTCCCACTGGAAGGCGGTGTGGGGCTTGGGGACGAAACAGGCGGTGGAGACGGTGACCCGGATGCCCCGGCGCTGGTCCGCGCCGAACTCCCGGCCCCAGGCCAGCACCTTTTTGGCCAGGTCCGCGATGCCCAGCACGTCCTCGTCCGTCTCGGTGGGTAGGCCCAGCATAAAGTAGAGCTTGACGCTAGACCAGCCCCCGGAAAAGGCCACCCGGCAGGACTGCTTCAGGTCCTCCTCGGTGACGTTTTTGTTGATGGCGTCCCGCAGACGCTGGGTCCCCGCCTCAGGGGCGAAGGTCAGCCCGCTCTTCCGGGTGGCCTGGAGCCGCCGCATCAGGCCCATGGAGAAGTTGTCCGCCCGCAGCGAGGGCAGGGAGAGACCGATGTCCCTGGGGGCGCAGTAGTCCAAAAGGCCGTCGCACAGCCGCTCCAGGGGGCGGTAGTCGCTGGTGGAGAGGCTGGAGAGGGTCATCTCCTGGTAGCCGGAGTCCTTGCACGCGGCGATCCCCTGCTCCACCAGGAGCTGGGGGTCCTTGGCCCGGACGGGGCGGTAGGCGTACCCCGCCTGGCAGAACCGACAGCCCCGGATGCAGCCGCGAAAGACCTCCAGCATCACCCGGTCGTGGACGATCTCGGTGGAGGGGACGATGGTCTGGGTGGGGAAATAGGAGGCGTTCAGGTCGGAGACGATCCGCTTCAGCACCGGCAGCTTGACCCCGTGTTTCGGCGTGAGGGCCCGGAGGGTGCCGTCGTCGTTGTAGGTCACCTCCACCAGGCTGGGCACATAGAGCCCCGGCACCTGTCCCAGCGCCCCCAACAGCCGGGCGCGGGACCAGCCCTCCGCCTTGGCGCGCTGGCAGAGCCGGATCATCTCCACCGTCACCTCCTCCCCCTCTCCCAGGGAGAAGACGTCGATAAAGTCGCTGATGGGCTCCGGGTCGTAGCAGCAGGTCCCCCCCGCCACCACCAGGGGGCTGTCCTCCCCCCGGTCCTCCCGGCGGACCGGGACCCCGGCCAGGTCCAGCATATTGAGGATGTTGGTGTAGGACATCTCGTAGCCCACGGAGAAGGCGATGAGGTCGAAGCCGGCGATGGGGTCGCCGCTCTCCAGGCCGTAGAGGGGGATGCCGTGGGCGCGCAGCTGCTCCTCCATATCCCCCCAGGGGGCGAAGACCCGCTCGCACCAGACCTCCGGGATGGCGTTCATCACCCCGTAGAGGATCCGCATCCCCAGGTTGGACATGCCGATCTCGTAGGTGTCGGGAAAGCAGAACGCCACCCGGAAGGTCACCTCGCTCTTGTCCTTCACCACCGCCCGGTACTCCCCGCCGGTGTACCTGGCGGGCTTCTGCACCAGGGGCAGGATCCGCTCCAATTCCTTTGTCATGCCGCCCTCCCAACCATCCGCCGTAGCCGCCGGAGGCGCCGCCCCCGGCGAAAAACATCGTGTCACGGTCACAGACCGGCGCGCGGGACGCACCGGCGCGAATATTGTATCACATCCCCGCGCAAAAGGCAAAGGAAATCCACAGCGCCTCCGCGGCCGGGGGCGGGGCCTCGCGGAGATGGACAAATTGGGGAAGTTTGACCGAATTGTAAATATTTTTTCTTCGCCGATTTTCCGTTATTTTGTAGTTGTAAAAGATGTCGAAATACTATATAATGTATAGGCACATTTTGGAGAGGTGACGTTATGAGCCTTCGCATTGGCATCGACATTGGCTCCACCACCGTCAAGGTCGTGGTTCTGGACCAGAACAGGAATCTGCTGTTCCGCTCCTACGAGCGGCATTACTCCAAGGCCCGCGAGCGCGCGCTGGAGACCCTTCAGGGCATCCAGGACCTGCTGGCCGGTCAGCAGGTCCAGCTGGTCATCACCGGCTCGGCGGGCCTTGGGGTGGCAAAGGCCTGTCAGCTGGACTTTGTCCAGGAGGTCTACGCCACCGCCGCGGCGGTGGACGCCTTCATCCCCGACACCGACGCTGTCATCGAGCTGGGGGGCGAGGACGCCAAGATCATCTTCTTCGGCGGCGCCCTGGAGGAGCGGATGAACGGCTCCTGCGCCGGGGGCACCGGGGCCTTCATCGACCAGATGGCCACCCTGATGGACGTGACGGTGGACCAGCTGGACGAGCTGTCGCTCAAACACGAGAAGATCTACCCCATCGCCTCCCGGTGCGGGGTCTTCGCCAAGACCGACATCCAGCCCATCCTGAACCAGGGCGGGCGGAAAGAGGACGTGGCCGCCTCCATCTTCCAGGCGGTGGTGGACCAGACGGTGGGCGGCCTCACCCAGGGCCGGGAGCTGAAGGGCAAGCTGGTCTTCCTGGGCGGGCCGCTGCACTTTTTGAAGGGCCTGCGCCAGCGGTTCGTGGAGACCCTGAAGCTGGACGAGGCCCACGCCGTCTTCCCCGAAAACGGCGACTGCTTCGCCGCCATCGGCGCTGCCCTCTGCGCGGAGGACTACCCCGCCCGCGCCTACGACCAGGTCTTCCGCCAGCTGGAGGAGTCGGTGGAGAGCGCCAACGTGGTGGACACCATGCCCCCCCTGTTCCAAGACCAGGCGGAGTACGACGCCTTCCTGGCCCGGCACAACGCCTCCCGGCCACCGGAGACGGACCCGGCCACCTACGAGGGCCCGGCCTATCTGGGGATCGACGCGGGCTCCACCACCACCAAGATGGTGCTGATCGACCCGCAAGGGGGTCTGCTTTACACCTATTACCACTCTAACCTTGGCAACCCCGTGGCCATCGTGCTGGAACAGCTGAGGCAGATCTACCAGCTGTGCGGCGAGCGCATCCAGATCCGGGGCGCGGCGGTGACCGGCTACGGCGAGGACCTGATCAAAAACGCCTTCCACTGCGACCTGGGCCTGGTGGAGACCATGGCCCACTACCTCGCCGCGGCCCACTTCAACCCCCAGGTGGACTTCATCATCGACATCGGCGGCCAGGACATGAAGTGCTTCAAGATTCGCGGCGGCGCGGTGGACTCCATCATGCTCAACGAGGCCTGCTCCTCCGGCTGTGGCTCCTTTATCGAGACCTTCGCCAAGGCGTTGGGCTACAACATCGCCGAGTTTTCCAAGTTGGGACTGCTGACCCGCCACCCGGTGAATCTGGGGTCCCGGTGTACGGTGTTTATGAACTCCAGCGTGAAACAGGCCCAGAAGGACGGGGCCAGCGTGGCGGACATCTCGGCGGGGCTGTCCATCTCCATCGTGAAAAACGCCGTCTACAAGGTCATCCGGGCGGCCAACGCCGACGACCTGGGCCGGCACATCGTGGTCCAGGGGGGCACCTTCCTCAACGACGCGGTGCTCCGGGCCTTTGAGCTGGAGCTGGGCCGGGATGTGACCCGGCCCACCATCGCCGGGCTGATGGGGGCCTTCGGCGCGGCCCTGGCCGCCCGGAACGCCGGGCTGGCGCGCTCGGCCCTGCTGGACCGGGAGGCGCTGGAGCACTTTACCCACACCGCCAAGCCCGCCACCTGCAACCTCTGCACCAACCACTGCTCCCTGACGGTGAACCAGTTCGACGGCGGCCGCCGCTTCATCTCCGGCAACCGCTGTTCCCGTCCCCTGGGCAAGGAGCGGGTCGCCCAGCCCGACCTGATGGCCTACAAGTACCAAAAGCTCCGGGCCATGTGCGGCAAGGGGGAGGGCGACGGCAGCCGGGGCAGGATCGGCCTTCCCATGGGGCTGAATTTCTACGAAAACCTCCCCTTCTGGTTCACCTTCTTCACCCGCCTGAACTTCGAGGTCGTCCTCTCGCCGGAGTCCTCCCGCCAGCTCTACCACAGCGGACAGCACACCATCCCCTCCGACACCGTCTGTTACCCCGCCAAGCTGATGCACGGCCACGCCGAGGCGCTGGTCAAGGCCGGGGTGGACGCCATCTTCTACCCCTGTATGTCCTACAACTTCGACGAGGGCTCCGGCGACAACCACTACAACTGCCCGGTGGTGGCCTACTACTCCGAGCTGTTGGAGGCCAACATCCCCCTGCTGAAGGAGACGCGGTATCTGGCCCCCTATGTGGGCCTCCACCGCCCCAAGGACTTCGCCCGGCACATTGGGCAGTTCCTGCGGGAGCAGTTCGCCGTCCCGCCCCAGGAGACCGCCGCCGCCGCCAAGGCCGCCTACCGCGCCTACGACGACTACAAGGCGGACCTGCGGGCCCAGGGGGAGAAGATCATCACCCAGGCCAGGGCGGAGGGCCGCCCCATCCTGGTGGTGGCCGGCCGGCCCTACCACATCGACCCGGAGATCAACCACGGCATCAACGACCTCATCACCTCCTTCGGCTTCGCCCTCCTCACCGAGGACGCGGTGGCCTACCACGAGGGGTACGAGCCCCGGCGGGTCCTGAACCAGTGGACCTTCCAGGCCCGGATGTACCAGGCCGCCCGGTACGTCTGCCGGCAGGAGGATATGCAGCTGGTCCAGCTGGTCTCCTTCGGCTGCGGCACCGACGCCATCACCGGCGACGAGATGCGCTCCATCCTGGAGAGCCACGGCAAGCTCTACACCCAGCTGAAGATCGACGACGTCAGCAACCTGGGGGCGGTCCGGATCCGGATCCGCTCGCTGATGGCGGCCATCGAGGCCAGACGCCAGCGCCCCGACGAGAGAGAGGAGGCCGACCATGGCTGAGCTCGTATACGACAAGACCGGACGGCTCCTCTTCACCAAGGAGATGAAGCGGGAGTACACCATCCTCATCCCCCAGATGCTCCCCATCCACTTCGGGATGTTCCGCAAACTGCTGGAGCTGGACGGCTACCGGATCATCCAGCTGAACAACTCCGGCCGGGCGGTGGTGGACGAGGGGCTGAAGTACGTCCACAACGACACCTGCTACCCCGCCCTGCTGGTCATCGGCCAGTTTATGGACGCCATCGAGCACCTGGGCCTGGACCCCCACAAGATCGCCCTGCTCATCACCCAGACCGGCGGGGGCTGTCGGGCCAGCAACTACATCCACCTGCTCCGCAAGGCCCTGGAGAAGGCGGGGATGGGGTACGTTCCCGTCATCTCCGTCTCCTTCGGCATGGAGCGCAACCCCGGCTTCAAGCTGACCCTCCGCCTCCTGCGGCGGCTCATCTTCGGCATGATGTACGGCGACCTCATCATGTGGGTGTCCAACCAGGTCCGGCCCTACGAGACCCAGCCGGGCGCCGCCGACCGGATGGTGGAGCGCTGGTCGGACAAGCTCATCGACGGCTTTACCCAGGGCAAGGGCATGAGCCGCAAGCAGATGCGCGCCCTCTTTGACCAGATCATCGCCGACTTCGCCGCCATCCCCGTCCGGGAGGAGCAAAAGGTCCGGGTGGGCATCGTGGGGGAGATCTATGTGAAGTTCTCCGCCCTGGGCAACAACGGGCTGGAGCGGTTCCTGCTGTCGGAGGGGGCCGAGCCGGTGGTGCCGGGGCTGACCGACTTTATGATCTTCAAGTTCTACAACCGGGTGGCCGACGTGGAGCTCTACGGCGGAAGCGCCGCCAAAAAGGCCCTGTGCCGGTTGGGGATGGACTACATGATGTCCTGCCAGCGGGCCATGATCGCCGCGCTGGAGCGCTCCGGCCGGTTCCGGGCCCCCAGCGACTTTGCCCAGCTGCACCGCCTGATCCACGGCTACCTGGGGGACGGCAACAAGATGGGCGAGGGCTGGCTCCTCACCGCGGAGATGCTGGAGCTCATCCACTCCGGCGTGCCCAACATCGTCTGCGCCCAGCCCTTCGGGTGCCTACCCAACCACATCGTGGGCAAGGGGATGATCCGCCGGTTGAAGGACGACTACCCCGACTCCAACATCGTGGCCATCGACTACGACCCCAGCGCCACCCAGATCAACCAAGAGAACCGCATCAAGCTGATGCTGGCCAACGCCAAGGCCCTGGCCCGCCGGGCCAGGGAGGCGGCGGAGGCCGGGGAGGAGCGGCCGCGGGAGGCGGTGGTCTGAATGGAGCCGCGTCTGCGCTTTGTGGACGCCCAGCGGGAAGAGCACTTCCGGGCCATGTCCCTGATCCACGCCCTGGGCTGGCGGGACACCTATGTGGGTCACGTCCCCCAGGACTTTCTGGACCGGGAGATCACCGACGACCGCTGGGTGCCGGTCTTCCGGGAGAACTACGAGAGCCGCGGCGGCTGTCACGGTCTGCTCCTCTACC
>CANRBW010000045.1 GCA_947628975.1 uncultured Oscillospiraceae bacterium
CCCCCACCGTCCCCTCCCCTGTCCGGGGCCGGAGCAGGTCCAGCAGACCCAGCACCGCCAGCGCCCGGATGACCTGTTCGGCCATCTCGCACAGGGCCGGGGGCGTCACCCGCCCGGTGCCGAAAAAGCAGTGTTTTTGCAGGTTTTCCACCCCGGTGAGCATCAGGCACGGCAGCAGCAGACAAAGCCCCAGCCGGGTCCGGGCGTCCCCCAGCAGATAGACCGAGATGGGGTCGGAGCAGGTCACCGTCACCGCCGCCAGCGGGGCAAGCATCAGGAAAAACGCCCGCAGACAGGTCCGCCGGACCTGTCGGACCGCCCCCAGGTCCCGCCGGGCGGCGTATCGGGCGGACAGGGTGGACACCGCCACGGTCAACCCCGCGGCGGTGAGGGAGCTGAGGACGGAGTAGACCGGCAGGACCAGCTGGTAGAGCCCCATGAGCTCCGAGCCGATCCGCCGGGAGAGGGCGATGCGATACAAAAAGCCCACCACCTGGCCGAACAGGCCGCTGAAGGTGAGCAGCAGCATCCCATAGGCCATCCCGTCCCCCCGTCTCGCCACGGCGACGCCCCCTTTCCCTCTACCCTATGCGCGCCCCCCGGCGGCGAGAACCGGGAACGGCCGCGGGCGTTTTTCCCCTTGTGCTTTCGGCGGGGATGGGCTATAATGAAGGGAAGGGCTCCCCCCTCCGGGGAGGAAAAGGGAGGTGGCGGCGTGGGCTTTCTCCACGGTCCGTTGGACATCAAGCTGCTGGTCTTGTATATCATGGGCCGGGTCGCCGCGCCCATCGGCTTTGACACCCTCACCGAGCTTGTGATGGGCTGTGAGACGGTGGACTACTTCCTCTACGCCCAGGAGGTCAGCGACCTGGTCTCCAGCGGCCACCTGACCCTGGGGGAGGACGGGCTCTACGCCATCACCGAAAAGGGCCGCACCAACAGCGCCATCATGGAAGACAGCCTCTCCACCGTCATCCGGGGCAAGTGCGACCGGGCCCTCCGCGCCCTCAACGCCGGCCTGCGCCGGGCCGCCCAGGTCACCGCCCGGCTGATGGAGGAGGCCCCGGACCGCTGCCAGGTGGAGCTGGGCCTGGCCGACGACGCCGGGCCCCTGCTCTCCCTCACCCTGGCCGTCCCCTCCCGGGAGCAGGGCCAGCGGATCGCGGCGCGCTACCGCCAGGACCCGGAGGAGTGCTTCAACGCCATCCTGGCCTGTCTGCTGCCGCCGTCCCCGCCGAAGGAGGAGTAATATGCCGCAGATCCCATGGCCGGGCCTCTCCCCCACCGCGCTGGTGCTCTACTTTTTCGTCTACTCCCTGCTGGGCTGGTGTATGGAGACCCTCTACTGCTCCCTCCAGGAGCGGCGCTTCGTCCCCCGCGGCTTTCTCCACGGGCCCATCTGCCCCATCTACGGAGTTGGGGTGCTGTTGATGCTCCTGTTCTTCAAGCCCCTGGCCGACCACATCCTGGTCTTCTACCTGGTCTCCACCGTCACCATGTCCGCCTGGGAGTATTTCGTGGGCTGGTTTCTGGAGGCCACCACCCATATGCGCTACTGGGATTACAGTATGTACCGCTTCAACCTCAAGGGCCGGATCTGCCTGTGGGTGTCGCTGATGTGGGGGGTGCTGTCCTATGTGTGCGTCTTCTGGATCCACCCCCCGGTGGAGCGGCTGATCGCCGCCATCCCCGCCCCGGTCCAGACCGCAGCCGCCGCCGTCCTCTCCCTGGCCGCCCTGGTGGACGCCGCCCTCACCATCCGGGACCTGGCCCTGATGACCAGGGTGATCGACGCCCTCCAGCGGGCGGGCAGCGGCCTGGCCGCCCGGCTCCAGGACGCCAGGGAGGCGGTGGCCTCCGCCCTGCCCGACGCCGCCGAGGCCGGCGCCAGGCTGAAAAGCAAGTACAGCGACCTGGTGGCCGACGCGGAGCGGCGCACCCGCCGCTTCCGCCGGGTCTACTCCCAGCTGACCGCCCCCAGGCTGGACGTCCACCTCCGCCAGGCCATCGCCGACAAGGCCCGCCAGGTCTCGGAGGAGCGCCAGGCCAAACAGCGCGCCAAAAAGGCCGAAAGGGCCAAAAAGTCCTAGAGCGTCACCAGATACCGGCGCGTCAGGCGCCCCTGGCTGTCGGCCGCCCTGTCCTCCAGGGCGGCCTTGTAGTGCCGGATGGTCCGGATGGCCGCGGCGTCGTCGTCGCGGCAGCACAGCCGCGCCCGCTCCAGCCCCAGCTCCTCCCGGCAGTAGGCCAGGGCCAGGCCCAGCAGCTCGGTGGCGTAGCCCCGGCGGCGCAGGTCGGGGCGGACGCTGAAGGCCACCTGGCCGCCGGAGGTCTCCCACTCCCCCTCCGGGCTTTGGCGGACGCGGACCGCCCCCACCATCTCCCCCGCCTCGTCCAGGGCGATAAAGGTGATCCCCTTTACAGCCTCAGCCTCCGCCTCCCCGGCGGCGGCGACTCGCCACGCCTCGTAGTCCTCCGCCGTCTCCAGCCCAGCCGCGCCCACGCAGGGCTCGCCCGCGTCCAGAAACCGCCGGCGGTAGGCCCACACCTGGCCCTCGTGCTCCGGCCGGGGCCGCGCCAGGGTCAGCCGGGCTGACAAGGTTTCTCCCTTTACAGCCACGCACCGGCAGATGGGCTTCCCCTCCCGGTAGAATTTCTCCTCGTAGTCGGTCATCACCCCGTTGACCCCCCCGCCGTGGAGGTCGCGGGTCACCTGCTCCACGGCGTAGCCCGCCTTGGGGAACTGGAACAGGGACCAGGTGAAGAGGTCTTGGTTGTCGGTCTTGAAGTGGATCTCCCCGCCGGGGGCCAGCGCGTCGGCGTAGCGCCGGAGGAAGTCCGGATGGGTCAGCCGCCGCTTGGCCTGGCGGCTGGAGGGCCAGGGGTCGGAGAAGTTGAGGTAGATCCGGCTCACCTCCCCCGGGGCGAACCACTCCCCCAGCGCCCTGGCGTCGGCGTCGATAAAGCGGATGTTCTCCGCCCCGGCCGCCCCGGCCCGCTCCATGGCGACGATCATGGCGTCGGCCACCCGCTCCACCGCCACAAAGAGGACCTGGGGCTCCCGCCGGGCGGTCTCCACCGTGAAGCGGCCCTTGCCGCAGCCCAGCTCCAGCCGCACCTCCCCACAACCCGGCAGCAGCTCCCGCCACCGCCCCCGGCAGTCCTCCGGCCGCTCCACCAGCAGGGCGCTCTGCCGCGCCAGGCGCCGGTCCAGGTGTGCCTTTTTCCGCATCCGCATACTGTGGTCCCTCCCAGGTTCCAGGGTGAAATGTGGAAATATTGTAGCACAGCCAAGAAATCCTTGCAATCCCCTTCCCCGTTGGCTATAATGTTGAATATCCGGGTGTAGCGAAGTTGGTATCGCGCCTGGTTTGGGACCAGGAGACCGTGGGTTCAAGTCCCGCCACTCGGACCACGTCGCCGCAAGCTTCATATCGCTTGCGGCGACTTTTTATGCCTATGGCAAAAAAGTCACCTCGCGCTCATCCTGTCAGGGATCTTCTCTGCCCGGCCAGGGCGGGAAGCGTTTTTCCACGTGTCGTTCAAAGGGCGGGAGGCGGCTTGATCGACTCTACTCTTGGTTTACTCCGCCAGATCCAACTGTTGGGCGGTTGCGGGGCGGAGAAAATCGGGGTATAATGCGGTCAGAACGGGCGGATACGCGGAGAGGGGGTCCATGCTATGGGTGAGGTCAGGATGGGGCCGTTCATTGCCCAATTGCGGAAAGAGAAGAAGTTGACGCAAAAAGACCTGGCCGTTCAACTGCATATCACCGATAAGGCGGTTTCAAAATGGGAGAGGGGCTTGAGCTGTCCCGACATCGCGCTTCTGGCCCCCCTGGCCGACATTCTCGGGGTGACGACGGGCGAACTGCTCAACGGGCAAAGGAGCGGAGCCGCTCCCCCCGAGGAAGTGGAGCGTACCATCGACAACGCGTTGGTTTACGCCGAGAGCACCGCGACGGCGAAAATGGCGTCCTTCCGGAATCGGCTGACCGTATCCTTTTCGGCGGTACTGCTCCTCGGCCTCCTGGTTTGCTCGATTTGCGACCTGGCAATATCGGGAAGGTTTTCCTGGTCGCTATACCCGATCACGGCGATCCTTTTTGTGTGGCTGGTATTTTTGCCGCTTGTCAAGTACGGGAGCAAAGGGCTCCCTGGCGCTCTGGCCCTCTTCAGCGTCCTGATCCTTCCGTTCCTCTATGGGATCAGTCGGATCGTCGGAGAGCCTATGGTCCTGACCATCGGGATCCGAATGTCCCTCTATGGGACCGTTTATCTGTGGTGTGTCTACCTTATCTTCAGAAAAGCAAAGGGGCGGAAAATCCTCGCGGCCGCCGGTTCTGTCCTGCTGACCATCCCCTTGTGCGCCGTGATCGATCTCAGCCTCGCGAAGCCCCTCTCTGTCTCGCCTTTTGATCGGTGGGATCTGTTGTCCTTCGCGATCATCATCACAGTCGCCGCCGCGCTGTTGATCCTCGATCATTTTACAGCTTCCCGCTTGACGGAGAAATAGACCGGGCGGGGACATCCTTGGGATGTCCCCGCCCGGCGGTTTTTGGGGTCAGGGGGTCGGGGGGTCGAAGCGTTTGGTCAAGGTCAGGATGTTCCGGCCGTCCCGGCAGAGGTAGTCCACCCGGTCCATGAACTTCTTCACGATGAAGATGCCCATGCCGCCGATCTCCCGCTCCTCCGCCGGGGCGGTGGTGTCCGGGTCGGGCTTCTGGGTGGGGTCGTAGGGGCGGCCGTCGTCGGTGAAGATCAGCCGGGCCTCCCCGTCGGCGACGGCGACCTCCACGCTGGCCTGGGCGGCCCCGCTGTAACGGACGATGTTGGAGAAGATCTCGTCGGTGACGATGTTCATTTTCACCAAAATCTTCTCCGGCGTCCCCGCCTTGCGCAGGGTGTCCTCCACAAAGCCCAGCACCCGCTCCACGCTGTCCATCTCCGGCTTGACGGTGATCTTGTCCCTGGGCAGCAGCCGCAGGTGGAGCATGGTGATGTCGTCAAACTGCGGCGCGTCCCCCGCGAAGCGGTCCACATCCGCCTTCACCAGGCGGCAGACCTCCTGGGCGCTCAGCCCCTCCGCGCTCTTCATGGCGGCCAGGAGCCGGTCGTTGCCGTAGAGCTGGAGCTGGGCGTCGGTGGCCTCGGTGACGCCGTCGGTGTAGAGGTAGATCTCGTCCCCCGGCTCCAGGGTGAGCTGGCCGGTGCGGTAGTTCAGGTGCTCGATCTCCCCCAGCACGAAGCCGGGGCGGAACTCCAGAAAGCGCGTCTCGCCGCCCTGGCGGATCACGGGGGGATTGTGGCCGGCGCTGGCGAAGGTCAGCTCCCCGGTGGCGAGGTTCAGGATCCCCATCCAGCAGGTGACGAACATCTCCGCGTCGTTCCCCTCGCACAGCGCGTCGTTGGCGGCGGCCAGGATCCGGGCCACGTCGCCCTCCCGCTCGGCGCAGCTCTTGAGGATGCTCTTGGCCTGCATCATGAACATGGCCGCCGTGATGCCCTTGCCGGACACGTCGGCGATGAGGAAGGCCAGGCGGTTCTCGTCCAGGAGGTAGAAGTCGTAGAAGTCGCCCCCCACCTCCTTGGCGGTGTCCATGGTGGCGTAGATGTCAAAGTCGGTCCGGTCCGGATAGGGCGGGAAGACGCTGGGCAGCGTGGAGGACTGGATCACCTTGGCGATCTCCAGCTCCTTGTCGATCCGGGCCGCCGCCTCGGCGATGTAGCCCTTCAGGGTGGTCACGGTGGAGTTGATGTCGTCGGAGAGGGAGACGAACTCCTCGTTGGTGCGCACATCCACCGACACGTTCAGGTTCCCCCCGGTGATCTGGGCCAGGGTGCCGTTGATGCGGTGGATATTCTCCACCACCAGCTTCTTGATGAGCAGGTAGACCAGGGCGAAGAGGACGGCGAAGACGATGATCTCCATGAACACCGTCACATACACCGACAGGTCCCGGAAGAACAGCACCTCGTCCACCGGCTCCACCGCGATGATGTAATACCCCTCCGAGACGGTGTACATCAGGTAGGAGGGCACGCCGTAGACCTCGGCCTCATAGCGCCGGCCCTCCTCCAGCCCCTCCAGGCTGAGGCCGGTGACGCTCAGGCTCTCCCCCTCTTCCTCGCCGCCGTGGGGACTGCTGACCACGGTTTTCGCGCTGTCGTCCCCGCAGATGATGATGAAGCCGGTCTCCCCCACATGGCGGTTCCGGGTGGCGCCCACCACCTCCTGGTCGATGTCCTGGCGGAAGCGAGCCGCGTCGTACCCCACCTGCACGAAGCCGCCGTCGGCCAGGGCCACGCCGGCGTATTTCATGTAGGTATCGGCGTTCCTGCTGGTGGGCTGGTAGCTCTGAACGTACTCGGTCTTCTCCCCCTCCAGGAGGACCAGGAAGTCCCGCGCCTGGTCCCCGGAGGCCATGTCAAAGCCCACATAGTCCCGATTGGTGGAGCAGGCGATGATCCCGTCCTCCCCCACCACGTTGATCTCGGAGAAGTCGTTTCCGGGCTTGGCGCTGATGGTGTAGAGCAGGGAGTTGTCCACGCCCCCGGCCTTTTCGATGTCCTGGGCCACCGAGCGGGTCAGCCGCAGCAGGTTCTCGTCGGAGGCGTCCCCCACGTCCGCCTTCACATCCTCGATGTTCAGCCAGAGCAGGGCGGTGTTGTCGCTGATGGAGACCCGGTTTTGCAGGATGAAGGTGAAGAGGCTGGTGATCACGAAGGCCGCCATCACCACCGCGAACAGCCACCGGGAGAAGGTCTGGGACAGCTGTTTGTGCTCCTTGTCCACCCGCAGACGCTCCTTGCCCATGAGGGTCACCGTCAGCAGGCAGAACATCACCGAGAAGGCGTTGGCCACGATCATGGGGGGCGCGCAGCCCTTCACGAAGGTGAACGCCTGTTTCACGTCCGACATATTGGTGAAGAAGATCATCAGCATATGCAGGACTTCCATCACCAGCCCCACGGCGAAGCCGTAGTACCACGACGGTTTCTTGTCGTCGAACATCCACTTGCGGATGGCCGCCCCCAGCAGGCCGGCCAGGATGGTGGACACCGAACAGGCCAGGCGGGTATAGGTCCCCGCCCCCCAGTACACGGCGAACCAGCGCTCCATCCCGCCGATCAGCCCGGCCAGGATCCCGGCGGGGGCGCCGAAGACCAGCCCCGCGGACAGCGGCGCGGCGTCCCGGACATTGATGATGACCCCGTAGGCCGGCACCCCGAACTCCGAGCAGAAGACCGAAACCCCGCCCAGCAGCAGCCCGTAGAGCAGCTGGCTGCGGGTGCGGCTCCAGCGGCCAAGGGCGGTCTTCCGGCTCAAAAGGTACAGCACCGCCGTCGCCAGTACCGGGCAGGCCGCGGCGATGATCAGTCGAAAATATACCATGCTCTCGCCCCGTTCTCCCTTACTCGATGGTGAGGATCTCCATCGAGCCGGTCACCTCGAAGACCTCCTTCACGTCCTCGTTGGCCCCGCGGATGACCATGCTCCCCTGCCGGTTCATGGTCTTCTGGGCGGCGAACAGCACCCGCAGTCCGGCGGAGGAGATGTAGTCCAGGCCGGAGAAGTCCAGCACCAGGGCGGTAACGCCCTCCAAGGACGCCTTCAGCTCCGCGTCCAGCTGGGGCGCCGTCACCGTCTCCAGCCGGCCCGCCACCTTGACGGTCAGTTCCGTTCCGTTTTGTGTCTTTTCGATGGTCATACCCGATCCCTCCAATAAAATGTCTGTTCCGCGCGATCTCCGCGCGGCCGCCTCAGGCGGTAATTATCCCTTCCGGGCTCCGGCGGGGCGTTTCCCCTGCCGCAGAGCTTTCTCATCCAACATATCCAGCGAACTCCCCACCAGGGTCAGGGCCATCTGTAGGCCAAAGAGGTTGACCGCAGTGGAGGTGAACTCCAAGACCACGTTCAGCGCCGTGGTGATGGCCACCGCCTCGGCGGGGACGCCCAGCTGGACGAACAGGAGCGTATAGCAGGTCAGCGCGCTCCCCGGCACCGGCGGGGCGGCGATGGCCAGCACCGCGGTGATGAACAGCGCCGTCAACAGCCAGGACGGGGAGATGGTCACGTCGTAGACCTCCGCCATGCCCAGCGCCGCCGCCAGAAGGGTCACCGCCGCGCCGGGCATGAAAATCACCTGCCCCAGGGGCAGGCCGAAGCGGAGCACCTTGGGGTCGATGCCCAGGTCCTTTTCACAGCACTCCGCGTTGGTGGGGTAGGCCGCCACCGAGGAGGCGGTGCTCAGCCCCAGCAGAAAGGTGGGCAGGGTCTTTTTGACGATCACGCCGGGGCTGACCCGCAGCTTGACGCAGACCAGGACCAGGTAGATCAGCGTCACCGTGACCAGCCCCAGGCCCAGGGCCAGGACGACCTTGTAGGAGCGGGCCAGGGCGGCGAAGCTGTCGCTGAGGAACATATTGAGGATGCTCCCGAAGACGAAGGCCGGGATCAGGGCGCTCACCGCCCCCATGATGAGCTGGACCACATAGTTGGCCTGTTCGATGAAGACGGCCGCCACCGAGACCTTCTCCCCCAACAGCAGCAGGGCGATCCCGATCAGCACCGCCACGAAGATGATCTGGAGGGGGTTGCCCTCGGTGAAGGGGGTGAAGAAGTTGGCCGGGACGATGTTCAGCACCATGTCCCGCAGCTCCGCCGGGGCGAAGGCCGCGCCGCCGCCGGGGGAGATGGGAAACAGCGGCAGCATGGCCGCGCCCCCCGCCGCCGTGAGCAGGAAGGTCATCAGCACGAAGTGGGCGACCATCCGCTTGCCGACGCGGCCCAGGGTGGCCGTGTCCCCGATACAGCAGATGCCCCAGGTCACAGAAAGGAAGATCATGGGCCCCGACACGGCGGAGAGGATGCCCATGAAGGTGTTGAAGATGGGCGTGATGACCTCCCGGGTGATCCCCGCCCGAAGCCCGTCGGGCAAGAGCTGGCTCAGCAGGCCCAGCGCCACCGCCAGGACCACCGCCGCCGCCATGGAGGCGATGAGGGACTGCCTCTTCTTCCGCTTGGGGGTGAACAGGATGCGGTTCTCCCCATCCCGGTACTGCCACAGCGGGGCCAGGCCCATGTGGGCCATCATCCCCGCCAGCATGGCCCCGCCCTCGTCCTGGGCGTCCCCCGCCCGGAAGGGGTCCAGCCGCCCGCCGGGGACCACCGCCTCCACCCGGATGGAGCGCAGACGCCGCTGGAGGCGGAGGGTGAACCGCCCCGCCGCGCACCGCTCCCGGTAGCACAGCAGGCCCTCCTCCATGGCCAGCCGGACCCGCAGGATCTCCCGCGGCTCCACCCCGACCTGGGTCAAAAACTGCTCGATGGCCTCGCTGGCGGCGTCGATCTCCAGGTCGGTCAGCTCATATTCCTTGACGGTCTTATCCATTCCCTTCCAGGACCCCTTTTTTCCCGCCGGCAGGGCCCTGCCCCGTCAGTCCGCGGACAACATATCGCTTTATTGTACCTGAAATTTTTGGTCAATGCAACCCCCACCTGGGGCAAAACCTCAGACCTCTCCGCCCCCGGCCGGCCCGGTCTGGACCACCTGGCCCCTGGCCTCCGGGTCGTCCAGGATGAGCTCCCCCACCGAGGGGGCGCTGATCCGCCCCTTCCGGGGGTTTTTGACGCTGAGGATGGGGGTGGTCACCGTGGCCTCCACCTCCGAGCGCTCGAAGGACAGGTCGGTGTCCTCCATCTGGCAGTCCACCAGCTTCAGCCCTTGGCAGTAGCACAGGGGCTGGGTGCCGATGATCCTGCACCGGACCAGGGTCAGGTTTTTGGAGTACCAGGCCAGGTACTCCCCCTTCAGCACGCTGTCGGTGACGGTGACGTTCTCGGCGTGCCAGAGGGAGTCCTTGGTGTCAAAGACGCAGTGGTCAAAGGCGCTGTCGCGGATGTACTGGAAGGAGTACTTCCCCTCCAGCCTCACCTCCCGCAATTCCAGTTCCCCGCCCCGGAGGAAGAAGTACTCGCTCACCGCGTGGCAGTCCTCCATGCGGACCTGGCTGGTGGACCAGCCGAACTCCGGCGAGAGGATGTCGCACCGCCGCATGGCCACCTGGCCGCACTCCCGCAGGGCCTTGATGCCGTGGAGCTTGGTGTCCTCTATGTCGATCTGGTGGGAGTACCACAGGGCGGCCCGGCAGAGCGGGGTCATCTCACAGCCCCGGATCCGCAGACCCTGAACGTGCCAGAAGGGGTAGCGCAGGTTGAAGTAGCAGTCCTGGGCGGTGATGTCGGCGCACTCCTTGAAGGCGCTCTCGCCGTCGGCGGGGCCGTCAAAGGCGCAGTGGACGGCCGTGACGCCCCGGCTGCCGTAGAGGGCCCGCTCGGCGTCAAAGGTCTGGTTCTCGATCCTTGTCATGGTGGGATGGCTCCTTTGCGATGTGGCCCCGCCGCGGCGGGGCGCCCCGGCGGGCGGTCAGGCCCAGGGGTTTTCGGTGGGATAGGGCAGCTCCTTGGGCTGGTTGTAGGCGATGTCCCGCACGCCCAGGAGCTTGAAGACCTCAAACAGGGTCTTGCCGTAGTGGCCGAAGGCCACCGCCCCGTG
>CANRBW010000046.1 GCA_947628975.1 uncultured Oscillospiraceae bacterium
CAGGACCAGGGCCAGGAGCAGGGTGTTGCGCTGTTGCCTCCCCACGGTGGCGCCTCCTCTCATTTGCTGTCTTCCATTATATGGACGGCCCCCGCCTTTGTCAAGGAAGCCCGGCCTTGCATTGGAGGCGGAGGTCTGATACAATATCCCCATCGCGGCGGGCGCGCCGCGGAGGACGGAGAGGAGCTGAGGCGGATGGCACGCCATATCGGTCCGGGCGGGGCCCGGCCTGGCCGGGGCCCGGAGCGGGCCGCCGGTCCGGCGCGGTGAGCGCCCGGAGGACCGGCCTCCTGGCCCTGACCGCCCTGGTCCTGGCCGCGGCCCTGGTGGCGGTGGCGGTGGGCCGGGGCCGGAGGGCGGAGGACCAGGTCTGGGAGGAGCAGATCTTCGCCATGGACACGGTGATGACCCTCACCGCCTACGGCCCCGGCGGCCGGGACGGGGTGGAGGAGGCGGTGGCGGAGCTGCGACGGCTGGAGGGGCTTTGGTCGCTGGAGGACCCGGACAGCGAGCTCTCCCGCCTCAACGCCCAGGGGGGGAGCGACGCCCTCTCGCCGGACACGGCGGCTCTGCTGGAGCGGGCGGTGGCGCTCTGCCGGGAGACCGGGGGCCGCTTCGACCCCACCGTCTGCCCCCTGACCACCCTCTGGGGCTTCCGGTCCGACCACCCCCGCGTCCCCGCCCAGGCGGAGATTGACGCCCTGCTGCCCCTGGTGGACGGGGCGGGGCTGGCGCTCACGTCGGGGGCGCTGACGCTGGAGCCGGGACAGGCCCTGGACCTGGGGGGGATCGCCAAGGGCTACGCCGCGGAGCGGGTGATGGAGATCTTCCGGGCCCACGGCGTGACCTCCGGCATGGTCTCCCTGGGGGGGAACGTCCAGGTCCTGGGGACCCGGCCGGACGGCACCCCCTGGCGGGTGGGCCTGCGGGACCCGGCGGGGGCGGAGACCGCCACCCTGGGGGTCCTGCCGGTGGAGGACCGGGCGGTGGTCACCTCCGGGGGGTACGAGCGGTATTTTGAGGCGGACGGGACGCGCTACGTCCACATCCTGGACCCCAGGACCGGCTGGCCGGCCCAGTCCGACCTGCTGAGCGCCACCGTGGTCGCCGAGGACGGGACCCTGGCTGACGCCTTCTCCACCGCCCTCTACGTCATGGGCGGGGAGGAGGCGGTCCGGTTCTGGGCGGAGCGGCCGGAGGAGTTCGACATGGTGCTGGTCACCCGGTCGGGGGAGGTGTGGGCCACCCCGGGGGTGGCCGGGGCGCTCCAGACCCAGACCCCGGTGCGGACCCTCTCGGCGGAACACGGAAAAGCGTAATAAAGAGCGGCGACCGGAAGATCCGGCCGCCGCTTTCGGCTGGTCTGGGAAGACCCTTCGGCGGGTCAGGGGAAGGCCACGATCACCCGGACCTGCGCGCCGGTCTCCGGGGCGCGGTCGTAGTAGGCGGTGAAGGTGGCGGCGTAGGTCTGGGCCTGGGCCAGGGTGGTCCAGCGCTGGGTGGCGGCGTCATAGACCTGGACGGCCGGGGCGATGGGGAGACCGGCCAGGGTGTCGTCCCCGCTGAAGTCGGCCCGGGTCAGGTCGGGCAGGGGGGTCAGGGCGGTCACCGCCGCGGCCTTGCCGGTGACGGCGTTCCCCGCCACGCCGCCGAAGCTCTCGTCCTGGAAGGGGGTCCCGGTGATCCAGGCGGTGGGGGCGGCGTCGCTGTTTTCCACGGTGACGGTGGTGTTGGAGGTGGTCATCTTCCCCCCGCCGGTGGTCTTGGAGCCCTTGATCAGGCGGCCGTAGGTGTAGCGGTCCCCGGTCACGTCCTGGAGGAGGAGAAGGTTGACCTCCCCGGCGGCGTTATAGCCCACATACTCGATGTCCTCCGCCGCCACGGTGGAGGTCAGGATCTCCTCCAGGGAGATGGCCTGGACCGGGGCGGCGCCCACCCGCTCGTAGAGGATCGCGTCGGGGGCCAGGGGGGCCTCCCCCAGGGCGCGGGCGGTCAGGTCCAGGTCGGCGGGGGCGGTCTGGGCGGCCAGGGTGGAGATGGACAGCTCCCCCTGGTCGTTGACCCTGGCCCGGACCAGGCTGCCGGAGAGGGCGGACAGGTCCAGGGTGGTGTCGGCCAGCGTCCCGGAGAGGGTGGCGCCGGGGAGGGCCAGGGTCCCCTGTTCCCCGTTGACGGTGAGCAGGCCCACGTTGCTCTCCCCGGAGTTGACCGCCACCGCGTCCTCCACCTGGCCGGACCGGTCCAGGGTCACCCGCACCGTCTCCTCCACCTGGCCGGACCGGTCCAGGGTCACCCGCACCGTCTCCCCCAGCTGGAGGGCGGCCCGGCCCAGGCTGGGGGAGGCGTTCTCCAGCCGCCCCACCAGCTGGTTCCCGGCGGCCTGTTCCCGGAGCCGGACCAGCAGGAGGGTCACCTTGCCCCCCTGGGAGTAGAGGGTCACCTGGTCCCCGGCCCGCAGGGAGAACCAGGCGGACGGATAGGGGATCAGCTGGTCGTCCCGGATCACCGTCACCTGCTCGTCCAGCTCGTAGCGGCGGCCCGTGTCGTCGGTGACGGCGTCCGACTCGGCCAGGGCCAGGGTGAGGGAGAGGGTCCCCTCCTCCCGGGGCACGAAGCCGTGGACCTGGCTCCGCTGGTCCAGCACCAGCGCCCCCCGACGGCCCTCCAGGGCGCTGTCCAGGGGGGCGGCCAGGAGGTATTCCTGGACGCTCTGGCCGTCGGTGACCTGGCCGGCCGCCCCGTCCAGCAGAACCACGTTCTCCACCGTGGACTGGCCCAGGCGGGCGTAGAAGTCCCGGCCTTCCTTGTCGGGGAGGGTCAGCAGCCGGTAGAGGAGCAGGGCGGCGTCGCCCCGGGTCAGGGGGGCGTCCTGAAGGGCCATGTCCTGGGTCAGGCCCAGGGCGTCGGCGCGGGAGAGGTAGTCCTCGGGGAAGAAGGGGCCGATCTCCTGGGCGGTGTAGCCCAGCAGACCCAGCAGGACCTTGGCCGCCTGGCCCAGGGTGACGGGGTCGTCGGGGCCGAAGCGGCCGTCGCCGTAGCCGGAGACCAGGCCCAGGGAGCAGGCCAGGTTGATATAGGGGGAGGCCCAGTGGGCGGGGGACACGTCGTCAAAGACGGTCTGGTAGGCGGTGGAGGCCAGCTGGTCGCCGTAGCCCCCCGCCAGCACCGCCAGCTTGCAGAACTGGCTCCGGTCCAGGCCGTCCTCCGGGTGGAAGCCGCCGTCGGGACAGCCGTTCACCACCCCCAGGGAGGTGAGGGTGGCCACCGCCAGGTCCAGGGAGCTCTCGGCGGGGACGGCGGCCTGGGCGGGGAGGCGGGGGGCCCAGAGGGCCAGGGTCAGAGCCAGGGCGGTCAGCGCCCTCCATGTGGTGCGTTTCATGCTGATCTCTCCTTTTATTCGCTTCTCAGGGCGTCCACCGGCTGGAGCCCGGCGGCCTTCACCGCCGGGTAGAGGCCGAAGAGGATCCCGATGGCCGCCGAAAAGAGGAAGGCCCCCACGGTGACCAGCGCGCCGGGGAAGGAGACCACGCCGTACATGGCCTGGCCCAGCACCGCCGCCAGCAGGTAGCCCAGGGCGATGCCCGCCAGCCCTCCCAGACTGCTGAGGATGGCCGCCTCGATGAGGAACTGGGTGACGATCTCCCACTTGGGCGCGCCGATGGATTTTTTGATGCCGATCTCCCTGGTGCGCTCGGTGACGGTGACCAGCATGATGTTCATGATGCCGATGCCGCCCACCAGCAGGGCGATGGCGGCTACGCCGCCCAGCACCACGCTCATGGAGGTCATCTCGCTGGTGGACTCGCTCATGGCGGCGTTGCCGTTCTCCAGCTCCACCTCCCCCAGCCGGTCGCTGACCGTTTGGGCGAAGTACCGCTCCAGCGCGGTCATCACCTGGTCCATGTCCCGGCTCTTGTCCACCTTCACGGTGTAGCGGGTGACGTAGGCGCTGCCCAGCAGGACCCGGTCCAGGGTGTAGGGGGTCCAGAGGCAGTTGTCCATGGAGTCCTCCTGGCTGCCGTCCTTCTGATAGAGGGTGCCCACCACCGTCAGGGCGTGGCCGTTGACGGTGACGGTCTGGCCGATGGGGTCGGAGTAGGGGAAGAAGGTCTGGGTCAGATAGCTGCCGATGACGCAGACGGGGCTGGCGTTTTCAATGTCGTAGTCCAGGATGCCCCGGCCCCGGTCCAGGGTGTAGTTGCCGCACACGTCCCACTGGGTCCCGCCCAGGGACACGGTGACCTCCTCGGCGCTCTCGCCGCCGTGGCGGACGGTGGCGGAGAGGGTGTGGCTGGGGGTGACCCCCTGGGTGAGCTGGCCCAGGTCGTCGTTGACGTACCGGGCCAGGTCGTCGGTGAGGTCGGTGGAGCGGGTGGGGTCGTACCAGGTGACCTCCACCTCCACCTTGTTGACCCCCAGCTTCTCGTAGTAGGCGGTCACGTCGGCGTTGTACCCGGCCACCAGGGCCACCAGCACCAGCACCGCCGTCACGCCGATGATGATGCCCAGCATGGTGAGGAAGGAGCGGCCCTTCTTCTCCCAGATGGAGTCCAGGGCCATGATCAGGGCGTTCACGGCCGCGCCTCCTCTCTGTGCCACAGGCTGTCGTCCACCACCCGGCCGTCCTTGACCCGGACCACCCGGTCGGCCTGGGCGGCGATGGCGTTGTCGTGGGTGATGAGGATGACGGTGGTGCCCTGGGCGTTGAGCTGCCGCATGAGGAGGAGCACCTGCTGGCCGGTCCGGGAGTCCAGCGCGCCGGTGGGCTCGTCGGCCATGAGGATGGGGGAGCGGGTGCAGATGGCCCTGGCGATGGCCACCCGCTGCTGCTGGCCGCCGGAGAGCCGGCTGGGCCGGGTCTCGGCCTTATCGGCGATCCCCACCTGGGTCAGGGCCTCCATGGCCCGGCGGCGGCGCTCCTTGGGGCCGACCCGCTGATAGCACAGGGGGAGGGCCACGTTCTGCCAGACGTTGAGGGCGGGGATCAGGTTGTAGCCCTGGAAGATGAAGCCCACCTGGCTGGAGCGGATCCGCTCCAGCTCCCGGCCGCTCATCCCGGACACCGCCGCGCCGTTGAGGTAGTAGGTCCCGGAGGTGGGCACGTCCAGACAGCCCAGGATGTTCATCATGGTGGACTTGCCGGAGCCGGAGGTGCCGATGATGGCCACGAACTCCCCCTGGTCGATGGTCAGGTCCACCCCGTCCAGGGCGTTGACCTGGCTCTCCAGGCCGGGGTTGTAGATTTTATAGACCTGCTCCAGACGAATGAGGCTCATGGGTCCTTCCCCCCTTGTCAGCGCATCCCGCCGCCGAAGTCGGGGCGGCCGCCGCCGCTGAAGCCGCCGCCGAAGTTGGGCATCCCGCCGCCGCCGGGGAAGGGCATCCCCTGGATCTCCTCCTCGTCCTGGCTCTGGCTGGTGGTGTCCCCGCCGGTGGGGGCGGCGTTCTCGTAGCGGGTGAAGAGCTCATCCCCCTCCGCCACGCCGCTTCGGACCCTGGCGTAGCGGCTGGAGACGGTCTCCACCTCCACGGGGACGGCGTAGAACCCCTCGGGCACCTGGCCGTCCTCCAGGTCGATGGCGTTGTCGGGGCGGGCGTCGGCCTTGAGGAAGACGCAGGTCCCCTGGTCGGTGGTCTTCAGGGCGGCCAGGGGGACCAGAAGCCCCTCCTGGGCGTCCCCCAGGGCGATGGACCAGGACACGTTCACCCCGGCGGAGAGCTGGCCGTCGGAGGGGATCTCCACGGTGATGGGGAAGTAGGCTACGCCGTTGGAGTTGGTGGCCTCGTAGCTGATCTCGGTGACGGTGCCGGTGTACTGCCGGCCGGTGGCGGTGACCGACACCTCCATCCCCTTCCGGATGGCGTCGATGTCCTCTTCGTCGATGTTGGCGGTGATGGTCATCACGTCCTGGTTGTAGACCGACACCGCCGTCATCCCCTGCCGGGGCGTCTCCCCGGCCCGGACGTTCACCTGGATCACCGTGCCGTCCAGGTCGCTGACCACATGGTAGTTGGCCCGCTCCTCCTCGGTCTGGGCCATCCGCTCCTGATAGGAGGCGATCCGCTCCTGGGCGTCGGCGATGTTGCTTTGGGCGCGGTCCATGTTGCTCTGGGCGGTGCGGATGTTCCGCTCCAGGTCCTGGATCTGGTCCTCATACTCCGCCCCGTCCAGGGTCATCAGGACCTCCCCGGCCCGGACCCGCTGGTAGAGCTGGACGGGCAGGTCCAGGACCTGGGCCCCGGCGGGGGCGGAGACGGTCTTGCTCTGGCCGTACTCCAGCGTCCCCTCGATGATGGGGTAGAGCCGCTGGCCGTCGGCGGTCAGCAGCCAACCGGCCCCGGCCATGCCCTGGGTCAGGGCGCCGGGATTGTCCACAGTGATGGTGACGGCGAAACAGCGGACCCCCTGGTCGGTGTAGCGCTCCACCTTCTCCACCTGGGTGACCCGGCCGGTGAGGTTCAGGGAGAGGCTGGCGATGGAGAGCCCCGCCTCCATGCCGGTGGAGATCTGGTCCTCGCTGGCATAGCTGAAGTACTCGGTGAGGGTCATGGTGCTGTCGTCCACCACCGTGACCAGGGGAGCGCCCTTCTGGACGGTCTGCTCCTCCTCCACCTCCAGCTGGGTCACCCGGCCGGAGAGGGGAGAGGTGATCCGCAGGGAGTCCACCGTCTCCCGCAGGTCCCCGATCTGCTCTTGGTAGTCGGCGATCTGGCCGGCGGCGTTTTCGATCTGCTCTTCATAGGAGTCAATTTGGTCGTAGAGCCCGTCCACCTGGCTCTGGAGCTCGTCGAGCTGGTCATCCACGGCGCTGTCGTCCTGGTCGTAGAGGGGGTCCCCCACCGCGACGGTGTCCCCGGCGGAGACGTAGACGGCGGTGATCTTGCTGTCGGTGGAGGCGGGGGTGTAGGTCGAGCTGTTGCCGGGGAAGGAGGTGCCCGTCCCCTCCACCGTGGTGGCCAGGGAGCCGAAACTTACCGTCTCGGTCAGCGCCACCCGCTCCTCCTGGGAGAAAAACAGCGCCCGCACCCCCAGGCCGATCCCCACCAGCGCCGCCGCGGCCAGCGCCAGGAGCAGGATCCACTTTTTGCGCGATCGGGTCGTCTTGGCCATGTCCTCGCCCTCCTTGCTGAAAGTCAAGGGCAGTATACCGGGGAAAGCTTAAATTTGGCTGAAAGGCGGGGCGGGGGTTTGTGAACAGGGTGTAAATTGTTCCGGCCCCGCCCCTGTTTACAGTTCCTTCAGGAAATTTTCAGCTTTCTGTGCTATCATCCCCCCAGAAAGGATGTGACGGAGATGCGGGTGCTGATCGTGGAGGACGAGCGGCGGCTGGCGGAGGTGCTGGGCCAGATCATGACCGAGCGCCACTGGCAGGCCGACGTGGTCTACGACGGGGCGGACGGGGTGGACTACGCCCTGATGGGGGATTATGACGTGATCGTCCTGGACGTGATGCTGCCCAAGGTGGACGGGTTCGAGGTGACCCGGCGGCTGCGGGCCGCCCACATCTCCACCCCCATCCTGATGCTCACCGCCAGGGACGAGATCCCCGACAAGATCGGGGGGCTGAACTGCGGCGCGGACGACTATATGACCAAGCCCTTCGACACCGGGGAGCTGATCGCCCGGCTGAACGCCCTGACCCGGCGGCAGGGGCCGGTGGTGGACCAGACGCTGACGGCGGGGGACGTGACGCTGGACCTGTCCGACCGCTGTCTGTGCCGGGGGGAGGAGCGGGTGCGCCTGGGCTTCAAGGAGTTCGACGTGATGCGCCTTCTCATGGCCAACCCCCGCCAGGTGGTGCCCAAGGAGGACATCATCGCCCGGGTCTGGGGGCTGGAGTCGGGGGCGGAGGACAACAACGTGGAGGTCTACGTCTCCTTTTTGCGCAAGAAGCTGGCCTTCCTGGGGGCGGAGCTGACCATCTGCTCCCTTCGTAAGGTGGGCTATTATCTGAAGGAGGAGCGGCCATGATCCGAGCTCTGCGGCGGAAGTTCATCGCCGCCAATATGCTGCTGGTGAGCCTGGTGCTGGCGGTGGTGTTCGCCGTCCAGGTGTTCTCCGCCTACCGCCGGGCGGAGGGGCAGGTGACCCGGGCCCAGACCCAGACCCTGGGCGGGATGGTCCACGCCACCGACCACACCTTCCGCTTCGAGCTGGGCGGGCCCCCCGCGGCGGGGCCGGAGCCGGAGGGCCCGGAGCCGGAGAGCCCGGCGGAGGACCGGCCCCAGCCCAGGGACTTCCCCTCCGCCCCCACCTTCGCCGTGGAACTGGACCAGGCGGGGCAGGTGGTGGACCTGATGGCCGGGCCGGGGGCGGAGGTGACTGAGGACACCGCCCAGGGTCTGGCCGACCAGGCCCTGGCGCGGGAGACGGACCAGGGGGACCTGGCGGGACAGCACCTCTCCTACCTCCTCCGGGAGGAGAACGGGCGGCGCTACCTGGTCTTCGCCGACAACAGCATGGTGGCCCAGGCGGTGTGGAGCCAGGCGGGGGTCTCCCTGCTCCTCTGCGCCGCCGCCCTGCTGGGGTTCTTCTTCATCTCCCATCTGCTGGCCCGCCTCGCCCTGCGGCCGGTGGAGGCGGCCTGGACCAGCCAGCGGCAGTTCGTGGCCGACGCCTCCCACGAGCTGAAGACCCCGGTCACCGTCATCCTGGCCAACACCGACATGGTGCTGGCCCACCCCGACGACACGGTGGCCTGTCAGAGCAAGTGGCTGGGGTACATCCGGGAAGAGGCCCTGGGGATGAAAAAGCTGGTGGAGGACCTGCTGTTCCTGGCCAAGGGAGACGCCGGTGGGGACCGCCGCCCCGCGGGGACGGCGGAGCTGTCCCAGGTGGTGAACGAGGCGCTCCTCTCCTTTGAGCCGGTGGCCTTCGAGGCGGGGGTGACCCTTCAGGAGGAGGTGGCGGCGGAGCTCCGGGTCCCCGGGGACGCGGGGCAGCTGCGCCGCCTGGTGGTGATCCTGCTGGACAACGCGGTGAAGTACGCCGGGGAGGCCGGGACGGTGACGGTGACCCTGGCCGGCCAGGGGGACCGGGCGGTCCTGCGGGTGCGCAACACCGGCCGCCCCATCCCCCCGGAGCACCTGGCCCATATCTTCGAGCGGTTCTACCGGGCGGACGCCGCCAGGGACCGGGGCCAGGGGGGCTACGGCCTGGGTCTGGCCATCGCCAAGGCCATCGCCGACGCCCACGGCGGCAGACTGACCGCCGCCAGCGACGCCGCCGAGGGCACCGTCTTCACCCTGTCCCTCCCCCGCCGCTCCGGCGGCTGAGTCGGGAGCGCGCGAAAGCGGCCGGAGGCCACAGCGGTGGCCTCCGGCCGCTTTGTGGGCGGGTCCGGGGGATCAGGACGGGGAGAGAGTGATGTAGGGGGCCAGCTTTTCGTAGGTGGCCGGGCCGATGCCGGAGACGTTCATCAGCTCCTCCGGGGCGGTGAAGGGCCCGGTGCTCTCCCGGTAGTCCAGGATGGCCTGGGCCTTGGCCGGACCCACCCCCGGCAGGAGCTGGAGCTGGTCCAGGGTGGCGGTGTTCAGGTCCAGGAGCTGGTCGGGAAGGTAGACCCGCGGCTGGGCGGAGACCACCGGCTGGGTGGGGTGGGCGCCGGAGATGGTATAGTCGCCGCCGGCGTGGAGGGTCAGGGCCGCGTACAGCGCCAGCACCGCCCCGGTGAGGGCCAGGGCGGCCCCCTCCGCCCAGGAGGGCCGCCTCACAGGGCCCCTCCGCCGCACTGCTCTTCGATGCGGGCCACCAGCTGGCTGGGGCGTAGGCCCAGGGCCTCCGCCAGCCGCCAGATGGTCTGGAAGTTGGCCTGTTTGGTGCCGTTTTCGATCATGGTCAAGTGGGTGCGGGCGATCCCCGCGAAGCCGCTGAGCACGTCCTGCGAAAGGTGCCGCTCCAGCCGCAGCGCCCGGATGGCGCGGCCCACGGCGGCGGTGTCGTATTCCATCCTCCTCGCCCCTCCCTTGTCCCTTTAGTGTATGAAAAAAGCGGGGGATTTTCGTCTACGATGATAGACTATCCTCCAGGGGAGGAGAATTTTTTCCGGGAAGAAATTGACAGGGTCCGCGCCGGGGGCGTATAATGACGGGAACAGAAAACCACCCGCCCGACGGAGGGGAAGGAGCGCGGCGCGACATGGAGCTGAGGACGACGGACCTGCTGGATCTGAGCCACACCGCGGCGGGGGAGTACCTCGCCGGGTTTGAATACCCCTGGCAGGCGCTGGACGGCATCGGGGAGCTGGTGGCGTCCCTGGGCCGGGAGCTGGACGGGGCGGAGTACGAACAGCGGGCCCCCCAGGTGTGGGTCCACCGGACCGCCGTGGTCTTCCCCACCGCCTATCTGGGCGGGCCCTGCGTCATCGGCCCCCGCGCCGAGGTGCGCCATGGGGCCTTCATCCGGGGCAGCGCCCTGGTGGGGGCGGAGTGCGTGGTGGGCAACTCGGTGGAGCTGAAAAACGTCATCCTCTTCGACCGGGTCCAGGTCCCCCACTACAACTATGTGGGGGACTCCATCCTGGGCTACCTCAGCCACATGGGGGCGGGGTCCATCAC
>CANRBW010000047.1 GCA_947628975.1 uncultured Oscillospiraceae bacterium
GTCTACATCTTCACCCGGGAGAAGCTCCGCCGGGCCAAGCCCGATCTGCTGGTGATGCACCCCCTGCCCCGGGTGGACGAGATCCACGTGGACGTGGACGACGACCCCAGGGCGGTCTACTTCCAGCAGGCCCGCTACGGGATGTTCGCCCGGATGGCCCTGCTGGCGGACCTGGCCAACCAGCCCCGGTGGGACAGCGTCCCGCCGGTGGAGATCGGCCGCGGCCCGGTGTGCCGCAACCCCAACTGCATCACCCAGACCGAGGCGTACCTCCCCCCCCTCACCAGAGAGCTGGAGGGGAAGCGCTGCTGCGCGTTTTGCGACAAGGAGCTGCCGTGAGAGCGCCCCGCCGGGGCGCGGCGCTGTTCTCCGCCTTCTCCGCCGGGGTGTTTCTGGCGGTGTACCTTCTGCCGGTGGGGTGGTGGCCTCTGCTGGGGCTGATCGCCCTGGCCCCGGCGGGGCTCTGCCTCTGGCGGAGATGGGAGGCGGGGACCCTGCTCTGCCTGGGCCTGGCCGCCGCCCTGCTGTGGTGCGGGGCCTTCCGGGCGGTGTTCTTCGCCCCCGCCGAGGCCCTGGACGGCCGCCGGACCCAGGTGACGGCGGTGCTCAGCGAGGCGGCCACCCCCACCCCCTACGGCGCCATGGTCCCCTGCTGGGTGACGGGGGAGGGCCGGGGCCTGGTGCGGGGCACCCTCTACGCCGGGGAGGAACTGCTGGACCTGTCCGCCGGGGACCGGGTCACGGCGGTGTGCGACTGCCAGCAGACCGCCCTGCGGGAGGAGACCCGCTTTGACAGCGCCGCCACCAAAGGGGTCTTTGTGACCCTGCGGGCGCGGGGGACGCTGGAGGTGGCCCACCCGGAGCGGACGCCCTGGTGGTGTCTGCCCCGCCAGTGGGGCCAGCGGCTGGCCGGGAGCATCACCCGCGCCTTCCCGGAGGATGTGGCCGGCCTGTTGACCGCCCTGGTCACCGGGGACAAGGCGGGGATGAGCCAGGAGGTGCGGACCGACCTGGCCCGGACCGGGATGAGCCACCTGGTGGCGGTCAGCGGGATGCACGTCTGTTTTCTGGTGAGTCTGCTGACTCTGTTCACCGGCTATTCGCCCCGGCGGCGGTGCGCGGTGTGCGTGCCGGTGCTGGTCTTTTTCGCCCTGGCGGTGGGGGCCTCCCCCTCGGTTTTGCGGGCCTGTCTGTTCCAACTGGCCCTGTTGCTGGCCGACCTGACCGGCCGGGAGGAGGACCGCTGGACCACCCTCACCGGGGCGCTGGCGCTGTTGTTGCTGTTGGACCCCTTCTCCGCGGCCAACATCGGCCTTCAGCTGTCCTTCGGGGCGGTGGCGGGGATGGCGCTGGTGACCGGGCGGGCCTACGCCCGGCTGAGCCGGATCCGCTTCCCGGCGGGGTCCCGGTGGGCCCGGCTGGATCCCCTCCTCTGCCGGGTCTGGGAGCTGATCGCCGCCTCCCTGGGCGCGCTCTGTCTGACGGTGCCCCTGTCGGCCTACTACTTCGGGACCTTCTCCCTGCTGGCCCCGCTGACCAATCTGCTGGTCCTGCCGGTGGCCTCGGCCCTCTTCGCGGTCACACTGCTCCTGGGCCTACTGGGCCTGTTCTGGCCCGCCGGGGCCGCCGCCCTGGCCGCCGTGGCGGCGTGGCTGGGGCGGTACGTCCTCTGGGTGGGGCGGAGCCTGTCCGCCGTGCCCTACTGCCAGATCACCCTGGAGGGGCCCTACTACCCCGTGGCCCTGGGGGCGCTGCTGCTTTTGGGGGCGATCCTCCTGGGGTGGCGGTCCCAGCGGCGGCGGCTCTGGCTCTTCGCGGTGTGCGGGGCGCTGGTGCTGGGGGGCAGCGGTCTGGCCTCCTGGGTGAGTCTGCGGACCGGCACGCTGACCCTGGCGGTGCTGGACGTGGGCCAGGGGCAGAGCGTGGCGCTGTTCTCCGCCGGGGAGACCGCCTTGGTGGACTGCGGCGGCAACAGCGACGACGACCCCGGCGACGTGTGCGCCAACTTCCTGGACCAGCGGGGGTGCCGGGTGCTGGACAAGCTCATCCTCACCCACTATCACACCGACCACGTCTGCGGTCTGGACGCCCTGTTCCGCCGCATGGAGGTCCGGGAGCTGATCCTGCCCCGGATGGACCAGGACGAGGACAGCCAGCTCCACATCCTGGCCCTGGCCAGGGACGAGGGGGCCAAGGTCACCTGGCTGGACCGGGACATGGAGGTGCCCCTGGGGGAGAGCCGTCTGCGGGTCTTCGCCCCGCTGGGGGACGGGGGCGCCAACGAGGAGGGGGCCAGCGTCCTGGTCCGCAGCGGGCGCTTCCAGGGGCTGATCACCGGGGATATGAACACGGCGGTGGAGCGCAAGCTGGTGGAGCACGCCCGCCTGGGCCGGTGCCAGGTCCTGGTGGCGGGGCACCACGGCTCCCGCTACGCCTCCGGCCAGGAACTGCTGGAGGCCATCCGCCCGGAGAGCGTGCTGATCTCCGTGGGGGAGAACAGCTACGGCCACCCGGCCCAGGACACCCTGGACCGCCTGGCCCAGGTCGGGGCGGAGGTCTACCGCACCGACGAGATGGGCACCATCACCGTCCAGGTGAACTGAGCCCGGGATCCTGTGAGGAAAGGAGGCCCGCCTATGCCGGCCAAAGCTGTGGATCTGACCTCCCTGAAGGCGCTGAAGGAGGACCTGCGCGCCGGGAGGATCCGGCGTCTCTACCTCTTCCACGGGGAGGAGGCGTACCTGCGGGAGCACTATCTGGACCGGCTCCGGGAGCGGCTGCTGCCGCCGGGGAGCGAGGCGTTCAACCTCAAGCGGCTGGAGGGGAAGGACTGCGAGACGCGGGAGATCCTCCGGGCGGCGGACTGCCTGCCCATGATGGCCGAGCGCACCCTGGTGCTGGTGCGGGACTTCGACCTGTTCCGGACCGGGGAGGCGGACCGGCAGGCGCTGGTGGACTACCTGGCCGACCTGCCGGAGTATCTGTGCCTGGTCTTTGTCTACGACACCCTGGACTACAAGCCCGACGCCCGCACCAAGCTGGCCGCCGCCCTGAAAGAGCACGGCCTGACGGTGGAGTTCCCCCGGCAGAGCCAGGGGGACCTGGTGGACTGGATCGCCCGGCGCTTCCGGGCCACCGGCCATGAGATCGACTCCGAGCTGTGCCGGTATCTGGTCTTCCTCTGCGGCGATCTGATGCACGACCTGGCCGGGGAGATCGGCAAGATCGGCGCCTACGCCAAGGGGAAGCGGATCACCCGCCAGGACATCGACGCCGTGGCCACCCGGCAGCTGGACGCGGTGGTGTTCCAGCTCACCGACCACCTCAGCGCCCGGAACTACGACAAGGCCATGGCGGTGCTGGCGGACCTTCTGCATATGCAGGAGCCGCCCAACCGCATCCTGGGGGCGATGGGGAAGTATCTGCGGCAGCTCTACGCCGCCAGGGTGGCCCTGGAGAGCCGCCGGGGGGCGGAGGACCTGGCCGCCCAGTGGGGGATGAAGTCCTACCCCGCCTCCAAGCTGATGGCGGCGGCCCGGCGGGTGGACCTGGGCTGGTGCCGGGCGGCGCTGACGGCGGCGGCCGGGGCGGACCGGGCGCTGAAGTCCACCGGCGACCCCCCCAGAGAGATTTTGGCCGACCTGGTGCTCCGTCTGGCCCATGGATAAGCGCGCGGTCCGGGAGGTCATCGTGGTGGAGGGGCGCTACGACAAGAACACCCTCTCCCAGGTGGTGGACGCCCTGATTTTGACCACCGAGGGCTTCGGCATCTTCAAGGACCGGGAGCGGGCCGCCCTGTTCCGCCGCCTGGCGGAGGAGCGGGGGCTGATCGTCCTCACCGACGCGGACGGGGCGGGGCTGGTGATCCGCAACCACCTGAAGGGCATTCTCCCCCCCGACCGGGTGAAGGTGGCCTACATCCCGGAGATCCCCGGCGTGGAGCGGCGCAAGCGGACGCCGGGCCGGGAGGGGAAGCTGGGGGTGGAGGGAATGCGCCCGGAGGTCCTGCTGGAGGCCCTGGACCGGGCCGGGGCCACCTGGGAGGACGGCCCGGCGGCCCGGGGGCCGGGGGCCTTCACCAAGGCGGTCCTCTACGACCTGGGCCTCACCGGCACGCCGGGGGCCGGGGCCCGGCGGCTGGCCCTTCAGCGGGCGCTGGGCCTGCCCTCCGCCATGAGCGCCAACGCCCTGGCCCAGGTGCTGGACCGGCTGACCACGCCGGAGGAGGCGGCCCGCCTGCTGGCGGAGCTGGAGGGGTGAGCTCTGGTCCCTTTTCCCGGTTGCGCCCCGGAGGAAAAGGGGCTATAATGGAGAAAACGGTCCGCGGGAGGCGAACGGCGTGGCGAAACGGCTGGGGCTTTACATCCACATCCCCTTTTGCAAGAGCAAGTGCGCCTATTGCGACTTCTACTCCCTGGCCGGAAGGCAGGAGATGACCGACCGGTACGTCCGGGCCCTGCTGGCCCACATGGGGGAGACCGCGCCCCAGGCCAGGGACTACCGGGTGGACAGCGTCTACTTCGGCGGGGGCACCCCGCTGATGCTGGGGGAGCGGGACCTGCGCCGGCTGCTGGAGCAGGTGGGCAAGCTCTTCCGGGTGGAGCGGGACGCGGAGATCACCGTGGAGGTGAACCCGGACTCGGTGGACCTGAAGACCCTGAAGCGTCTGCGCCGGGCGGGGGTGGACCGGCTGTCGGTGGGGATGCAGTCGGCGGTGGACAGCGAGCTGGCCGCCGTGGGCCGCCCCCACAGCTTCGCCCAGACCCAGCAGGCGGTGGAGTGGGCCCGGCGGGCCAAGTTCCGCAACGTCAGCCTGGATCTGATCTACGGCCTGCCGGGGCAGACCCCGGAGAGCTGGCGCCGGACCCTGGAGGCCGCCGTGGCCCTGGAGCCGGAGCACATCTCCGGCTACGGGTTGAAGGTGGAGCCGGGCACCCCTCTGTGGAGCCGGGTGGAGCAGGGGGAGACCCTGCCCGACGACGACGCCCAGGCCGACGCCTACCTGGCCATGGTGGACTTCCTGGCGGAGCGGGGGTACGAGCAGTACGAGATCTCCAACTTCGCCCGGCAGGGATACGTCTCCCGCCACAACCTGAAATACTGGCTCATGCGGCCCTACCTGGGCTTCGGCCCCGGCGCCCACAGCGACTTCGGCCAGCGCCGCTTCTCCTTCCTGCGGGACCTGGACGGCTACATCGCCGGGGTGGAGACCGGCGGCCCTCTGCTGGACGAGGACCAGGAGATCCCCCACAGCGAGCGGGCCTCGGAGTACCTGATGCTGCGGCTGAGGACCACCCGCGGCATCGAGGAGTGGGAGTACCGCAGGGAGTATTACATGGATTTTGAGCCCCTGCTCCCCCTGCTGACCGAGTATGAGCGGCAGGGCTGGGTCCGGCGGGTGGAGGAGCGATGGGCCTTCACCCCGGAGGGGTTTTTGCGTTCCAACCAACTCATCGGGCAGCTGTTGGAGCGGCAGGAGCGCTCCACCCTGCCCTCCACTCTGCGCTATCTCAAGACCAGGGAGCAGACCTGACCGCCCTGGGGGCCATGGAGGGACCCACGATGAAGCACCGCGTTCTGGCAATTTTTCTGGCGCTCGCCCTGTTGGCCGCCCCGTCGGCCCTGGCCTCCCAGGCCCTGGGGTGGGAGCTCTATCAGACCGACACCGTCCTGGGCCCCGGCCTGACGGTGTCCTCCCAGATCCTCTGGGGGGACAGCAAGCAGGACTACCGCCGGGAGCAGTACGTCACCTACACCCCCGGCCTGGGGGTCCAGCCGGTGGTCTGTTACGGCGCCAGCGTGCCCGCCACCGCCACCCTGACCTCCATGGCCAAGGGGCTGGAGGGATACGGCTACCGGGTGCTGGCCGGGGCCAACGGGGACTACTTCGTCATGTCCTCCGGCGTCCCCCTGGGGATGGTGGTGAGCTACGGGGCCCTGCGCTCCTCCTCGTCCTATCACTACGCCGTGGGCTTTGAGGCCGACGGCACCTGCTTCGTGGGCAAGCCGGACCTGTCCATCACCGCCACCTTCCACGGCTACGACCTGAGCGTGTCGGGGGGGTACAACAAGCTCCGGGAGACCCAGAGCGGCTACACCCTGTATAGCTCCGACTTCGGCGGGGAGACCCGGACCACCGGCGGCGGCGTCAACGTGGTGCTCCGGCCGGTGACCGTCCCGGAGGACTACGCCGCCCCCGCCATGCCGGAGGCCCTGCGCCCCGCCCCGGAGGAGCCCCCCGCCCCGGAGGGGCTGGACCAGGCGGCGGACCCGGAGGTCGACCCGGCGGAGGTCGACCCGGCGGAGGTCGACCCGGTCTGGGCGGAACAGCACCGGCTCTGGGAGGAGGAGATGGCGGCCTGGGAACAGGAGAAGCTGGCCTGGGAACAGGCCATGGCGGACTGGCGGCAGGCCCTGGCCCAGTCGGTGGCGGGGTTTGAGACCCTGCCCGCCCAGCTCACCATCGGGGGCGAGGTGGACTGCGTGGTGGAGACGGTGGCCGAGCAGAGCGGGTCCTTCGCCATCCCCCAGGGGCGCTTCGTCCTGTCCATCTCCACCGGGGCGGACCGCTTTTTGGTGGACGAGGTCCGGGCCCTGATGGCCGGGGAGCGGCTGCGCCTGCGGGTCACCAGCCCGGACGAGCGCTGGGCGCGGGCCTACACCGCCATCGGGGCCTACCGCTACATCCTGCAAAACGGCGAGGTGGCCCAGGGCCTGGAGCAGAATGGCGACCCCCGCACCGCCCTGGGCATCCGGGCGGACGGCGCTGTCATCCTCTACACCATCGACGGCCGCCGGCCGGGCCACAGCGTGGGCGCGTCGGTGACCCAGGTGGCCAAGCGCCTCCAGGAGCTGGGCTGTGTGGAGGCGGTGCTGTTTGACGGCGGCGGCTCCACCACCTTCGGCACCACCGGGGCGCTGGACCAGAGCTTCTCCCTGCAAAACCGCCCCTCCGAGGGGAGCCAGCGGGCGGTGAGCGACGCGCTGTTTTTCGTCTCCGAGCTGAAGCCCACCGGGGCGCTGGGCTCGGTGTATCTCCGCCCCCAGAGCGCGCTGATGCTGGCCGGGGCGCGGCAGAGCCTGTCCGCCCTGGGCATCGACACGGGCTACTACGCCATGGGGGAGGAGCCCCTGGTGGGGGTGAGCTACACCGTGGAGGGGCCGGGCCGGATGGAGGGGGAGGTGTTCGTGGCCGGGGCGGAGAAGGGGATCGCCACCGTCACCGCCGCCACCGCCGACGGGGCGGTGGGCACCGCCCGGATGACGGTGGTGGCCACCCCGGACAAGATCGACCTGACCGACCCCGCCGGGCAGAAGGTCACCTCCCTGAACCTGGACCCGGGGCAGAGCGCCTCCCTGAACGCCTCGGCCACCTGGTACAAGCTGGACCTGCTGGCCGACGACAGCTGCTTTACCTGGACCCTCTCCCCGGAGCTGGGCAGTGTGGACGCCTACGGCAACCTCACCGCCGGGACCAGGGCCGGGTCCGGGACCCTCACCGTCTCCGCGGGGGAGCGGAGCGTGTCCATCCCCGTCACCGTCGGCGGCCATGTGACCCCCCTGGAGCCCTGGGAGAGCCCGGAGGGGATCCGGACCGGGCCGGAGGATCCGGTCCAGGCGGAGCTGACCGGGGAACAGACGCGCTACGGCCGGTCCGCCCTGCGGGTGACCTACCCCGCCGGGGAGGAGAGCCGCCTGCCCCTGGACCTGGCCATCCCGGCGGGGGAGAGCTGGCTGGCCCTGTGGCTGTACGCCGACACCCCGCCCCAGGCGGTGGAGGCGGAGCTGGCCCTGGACGACGGCAGCGCCGCGCGGGTCCCCCTGGCGGTGCCGGAGGGGAGCCAGGGGAGCTGGAGCCACCTCTGGGCCGCCATTCCGGAGAACGCCGTCCGGCTGACCGGACTGGTCCTCACCGCCCGACCGCGGGACGGGGGGGAGGCCCCGGGGGCCTATCTGGACACCCTCTACCTGGACCACTTCACCACCGCCAACAGCCGCCTGGACGACGCCACGCCTCCCACGGTGTCCCTGACGGTGCGGGGCGGCCAGGTGAGCGCCACCCTGTCCGACAACGTGGACAAGACCTTCCGGCCGGAGGCGGTCTCCCTGACCCTGGACGGGTGGGGCACGCCCTTTGACCTGTCCGGCGGCGCCCTCACCGCCTCCCTCCCCACCGACGCCCTGCTCCACCGCGTCAGCCTGACCGTCCAGGACGCCTCGGGCAACCTGAAGCGGGTCTCGGCGGAGCTGCCCCCCGCGCCGGGGCGGGCCCTGCCCTTCGGGGACGTGGCCGGCCACTGGGCCCAGGACCACATCGTCTACCTCTACGACCAGGGGGTCACCAACGGCCGGAGCACCCCGGAGGGGCCGGTCTTCGACCCCCAGACCAACATCACCAGGGGGGAGTTTGCCACCATGCTGGCCCGCTGGCTGCGGGCCGACCTGACCGGCGGGGGAGAGGTCCAGCTGCCCTTCGTGGACGCCGCGGACATCCCCGCCTGGGCCAGGGACGCGGTGGGGTATCTCTACCGGGCCGGGATCATGTCCGGCAGTCTGGAGGGGGACGGGCTCTACGCCAGGGCCGGCGACCCCATCACCAGGGCCCAGGCCATGACTCTGCTGGGCCGGGTCCAGCCCAAGGGCTTCGCCCAGCAGGCCGGGACCTTTGACGACGACGACCAGATCCCCGCCTGGGCCAGGGAGTTTGTCTACACCCTGGCCGGGCAGGGGGTGGTCAGCGGCTACCAGGGCCTGGTCCGACCCCTGGACCCCATCACCAGGGCGGAGGCGGCCAAGCTGCTGACCACCCTGTGGTGACCGGGCGGGAAGGAGGAGAGCGCGTTGGCCAGACAGAGCAACCAGAAGGGGAAGCTCCTTCTGCTGTTGGAGTTCCTCCAGCGGGAGACCGATGAGGACCACCCCGCCTCCACCCAGGACCTCCTGAACTTCCTGGCGCGGAACGGGGTGAGCGCCGAGCGCAAGAGCGTCTACGCCGACCTGGAGCTGTTGGCCGACTGGGGCTACGACGTCCAGCGCCGCCGGGGGCCGGGGGGCGGGGTCTACCTGGGCCAGCGGGACTTCGAACTGGCCGAGCTGAAGCTGCTGGTGGACGCGGTCCAGGCCAGCCGGTTCATCACCCGGCGCAAGTCCGACGCCCTCATCGCCAAGCTGGAGCGCCTCACCTCCCGCCACCAGGCCCGGTCCCTCCAGCGCCAGGTCTTCATGGGGGACCGGGTCAAGAGCATGAACGAGAGCGTTTACTACTGCGTGGACGCCATCCACACCGCCATCAACGACGCCCGGATGATCTCCTTCCGCTACTTCGACTACAACAGCAGGAAGGAGAAGGTCTTCCGCCACCAGGGGAAGACCTATCTGGTGGCCCCCTACTTCCTCATCTGGGACAACGCCAACTACTACCTGGTGGGCCAGGTCCCCGGCGAGAGCGAGACCCGCCACTACCGGGTGGACAAGATGGCGGACGTGACCCCCGCCCAGGAGCGGGCCCAGCTCCCCCGGGACCTGGACCCGGTGGCCTATGTCTCCCGGTACTTCTCCATGTTCTCCGGCCGGAGCGCCACGATCCGCCTGCGCTGCCGGGAGGAGCTGGCCGGGGTGATCCTGGACCGCTTCGGCCGGGAGGTGACGCTGGTCCCCCAGGAGGAGGGCTTCTTCACCGTCGCCCTGGACGTGGTGGTCTCCCCCCAGCTGTGGGGCTGGCTGGCCGGCCTGGGGGGCGGGGCGGAGCTGGTGGCCCCCCCGTGGGCGGCGGAGGCGTACCGGGCCCACCTGAAAAGTCTGCTGTGACCGCCCCGGCTCCCCCGGCGGCGGACCGGAGCGTAGAAAACGGGCGTGGATGGAAGACCCATCCACGCCCGTTTTGCTTTGTCGCTCGCTTATCGCTCGCTTACCTTTTCGCTTACGCCTTGGTGAAGGCGTCCTTGCCCAGACCGCAGACGGGGCAGACCCAGTCGGCCGGGACCTCCTCCCAGGGGGTGCCGGGGGCGATGCCGCTGTCGGGGTCGCCAACGGCGGGGTCGTACTCATAGCCGCAGGGGCAGATGTACTTCTCCATGGGGATAACCTCCTCTGTCCGGCGCAATCAGCCGAAGTAGCGATCCAGCAGACCCTTCAGGGCCTTGCCGTGGCGGGCCTCGTCCCGGGCCATCTCGTGGACGGTGTCGTGGATGGCGTCCAGGTTCAGCTCCTTGGCCTTCTTGGCCAGGTCGGTCTTGCCGGCGGTGGCGCCGTTCTCGGCCTCCACCCGCATCTCCAGGTTCTTCTTGGTGGAGTCGGTGACCACCTCGCCCAGCAGCTC
>CANRBW010000048.1 GCA_947628975.1 uncultured Oscillospiraceae bacterium
CCACCAGCCGGTCGATCTCCGCCTTGTCCGCGGGCTCCTCCTCCTTGGCCACGGTGAGGGTGACGGTGACCGTCTCGGCGGGGGAGGCGGCCTCCGCCTCGGCGACGGCGTCCACGCCGCCCGCCACCACGTCCGGGGTGTCCGCCCCCAGCACCTCCACCACGCTGCTGACCTTGCCGCTGGGCATCTGGATGTCCCGCTGGCCGGCGTCGGCGTCGGCGAGCTCCACCAAGATGGTCTTGGTCACGTCGTCCCAGGTGGCGGCCACGTTGTAGAGCCCCGCCGGGACGCTGGAGAAGCTGTACCGGCCCCGGTCGTCGGTGACCGTCTCCGCCACCGTCTCACTCCCACGGGTGAGCCGGACGGCCGCCCGGCCCAGAGGGGCTCCGGCCTGGTCGGTGACGGTGCCGGAGATCTGGAAGGTGTCCAGCTTGGAGACGGGCTCGCGCTTGGTGGCCCCGCAGACGGCGCAGGTGTAGAGCCGGCTCCCCTCCGCCTCCGCGGTGGGCTCCAGGGTCACCACGCCCTCGTCCCAGGCGTGGGCGGCCCGGTCAAACTCCGCGCCGCAGGTGTCGCAGGTCTTGTAGTGCCGGCCGTTTTCCTCGTCCACCCGCCAGGTGTCGGAGGCGTGGGCGTGGGCAGCGGTGGCGTAGCCGCAGACGGTACACACCTGGCGGCCGGTGCCGTCGCCGTCGTCCACCCAGGTCAATTCGTGATCGGCCCGGGCGAAGGCCGCGCCGCAGGTGTCGCAGGTCTTGTAGTGCCGGCCGTTTTCCTCGTCCACCCGCCAGGTCTCGGAGGCGTGGGTGTGGGCGGCGGTGGCGTAGCCGCAGACGGTACAGACCTGGTGGCCGGTACCGTCGCCGCCGTCCACCCAGGTCAATTTGTGATTGGCCAGGCCGCCCTGTGGCGCGTCGCATTCGCCCGCGCCCTGGCAGACGTGCCAGTGGCCCGTCCCGTCGTGGGTCCACTCCTCGGCGTAGACGTGGACGTGGGTGACGGTCAGCGTGCCCACCTTGGCCCGCGCCGCGCCGCCCGCCAGGGTGAAGTTGGGGTCGGTGACGGCCGCCAGAATGTCATAGCTCCCCGGCAGGACCGGCTCCGCCGCCGCGCCGTTTTGCTCGTAGGAGACGGTAATTTTCGCCGGGTCGATGGCGGGGGTCTGGCCGGCGGTCTGCCTCACGGGGACGGAGGCCGCCGCGCCGGTGTAGGGGGTCTCCGCCGCCACCGGCTCAAAGGTGAGGGGGAAGGGGGCGATGGCGACCTCCACCTTGGCGGGCTCGGTGTCGTTGTGGTTGGCGTCGCCCACCACCTGATACCAGAGGGTGTACGCCGTCGCCTCCGCGCCCGTGGGGACGGCGGCGGAATAGGCGCTCCCGTCCAGGCTGTACCGCAGCTCCCCGCCGGTCGCCTCGCCGGTCACAAGGTCCTGGGCCTCGCCGGTGTATGTGAGATCCCTCGGCGTTACGACCGCGGTCGGATCCGCCTTTGCGATCGTGACATCCACCGTCGCTTCAAAGTGATGATGCCCCTCTCTTTCCACCCTCACCAGGACCGAGTAGCTGCCCGCGTCGGTCCCCCGCGCTGTCTGGGTCCCGGTCAAATCGCCGTTGACAAAGTAGGTAACGACGTCGCCGGTCTGTGTGCCTTCTACCGTTACAAGATTTTGCGGCCGCCCGTTATAGGTCAGGGTGTTTCCCGTCACCGTGACGCCGGTGATCTCCGGCTCGTCTGTGATTTTGATCGTCGCGGTGAGATAGAGGGTGTGGTAATTCTCCCGCTCTACCCTGACTGTGATCGTCTTGTCTGTCCCCTCGGCGCTGTAACCCGGACAGGTCTCCCGCCAGTCCGCCTCGCTGTCGTTTGCCTCGCTGTATTCGCCCTCGGCATAGGTTACGGTATCGCCCTCCATCGTTCCCGTCGGCGCGGCGAGCGTGTACCGCTTTGTCGGTTGCGCCTCGTCAAACCGCGCCGTTACGCTCTCCACAGACACGCCGGTGATCGTCGCCTTTTCGACGTTTACCGTGACCGTATCGGTAATACTCGCGGGGTCGTAATTCTCGCTGCTTGCGGGGGTGAATACCGCGTCGACGCTGTTCGCGCCCGCCGTAAGAGCGGTGTTGCCGTCACGCCACGCGAGCGTGCCGCCCGGAACGGTCGGCACGGCCACGTCGCTGAGCTTCTTCCCCGGTCCATACGTTCCGCCGTTAACCGCTCCGACCTCCGGGAAAACCGGCGTCGCCTTCGCGATATTCACCGGTATGCTCTGTTCGTCGATGCCGTTATAGTTGTCATTTTCAACCACTTTATAATAAACGGTATGCGCTCCGGCCGTTGTCGCTTTCGGCGGGTCTTTGGAATACTCGCCCTCGTCCACCTTGTAGCGCAATTCACCGCCGGTCGCCGAGCCCGCTGTGGCGAGAAGTTCCTGGGCCGCGCCGTTATACGTCAGATCCGTCTTCGCCGTGGGCTCGACCGTGATGGACGACGCGGCCTTGTCGACGCGCACCTTCACCGTCAGCGTCACAGGGTCGATGCCGTAGCTCGCCACGCTCATCAGCGAATACGCCGGCTCCTTCTCCGTGGCCTGGATGGTCAGGGTGTAGTCCCCGGCGCCGGCGGTGGCCGGGATGGTCAGGAGGTCCCCCTCCGTCTCCGCGCCCAGGGTCTCGTTGCCGCCGGTGATGGTATAGGTGAATTGGTCGGTGGCGGGGGCCTCCAGCGTGGCCTGGTAGTGGACATACCGGGCCAGGTCCTCGGTCAGGGCGGTCCCGTAGGTGGTGGCCAGCGTGATCACGCCGCTCTCCCCGCCAAAGTTCGCCTGCCCCACGGCGTAGACAGTCAGATCGCCGGTGACCTTCGTCTCGGCGGTAAATGCCGCGCCGCTCGCGTCCCCGCTCTGGGACCACTTGACAAACGTGTCGTTGTCTTTGGTCGGCTCCTTCGGCAGCGTCACCGTGCCGTCCGGGTTGGCGTAGCGCGCGGCGTAAGTGCCGTTCTCCGCCGTCACGAAGGTGACCTTGTAGACGGTTTTTTCCGGGCTGTCCGTCAGCTCAGGATAGCCGGCGCCCACCGTCTGGCCCCAGACCCGCGTCTCCTGGCCCTTTTGGAGGAGATAAGTCACCTCGCCGGAGGCGAACTGCTCGGCGGTCTTAGCCGCCGCGCCGCCCTCGCCGGAGCCGATGCCGTCGGCGGCGGTATCGGCAAGGTAGTAGCAGTTCACGACCTGGCCCGTCATAGGCTCTTCAAAGCCGATCTCCATGGCGTTGAGCCCCACCACCCCGCCGGGCACAGCCGCCTCCGTCCCGGTGACCGCGCCGGTGTTGTAACAGCGCTCCACCACGGCGCTGGCCATGGTGGGATCGCCGGACAGATTCATATTCACGCCCACGACGCCGCCGGCGCCGCCGGCCCCGTCGGCCGACACCGCACCGGTATTCACGCAGTTTTTCACCCGGGTGGTGCCCGACATGGTCAGGTTGGCGCCCATGATGCCGCCGATCCCGACCCCCATCATTGCGGCGCCGTCGACGGAGGACGACACAGACCCGGCGTTGACGCAGCCCTCCACCGCGCCATCGCCCGCCATCATAAAGGCCAACCCCTCGATGCCGCCGAACCCGGCGGCCATGATATTGTCGCCGCGGATGGAGCCTGTCACATGGCCGGAGAAGCGGCAGTTCCTCACCGCGATCTCGCCCGCGTCTTCAGCCATGGCCCCCATAGCCCCGCTCGTCCCCACAATGCCGCCGACGCCACATAGGATGTCACTGTCATCGCCCACCGCAACGGTGATCTTGGCGGAGCTTTCGCAATCCGTCACCGCGCCGGTGTTCGCGCCCACGATGCCGCCGACCAAACCGCCCGCTCCCTCGGTATAAGCGCTGCCCGCGGCATCCACGACGGTGATCGACCCCGCGCTGGTACAGCCCGTCACCGTGCCCATGTTGGTGCCCACGATCTCACCGGCGGAGGGTCCGTCATCGAGGGCCAGGATGGTCCCGGATACGGTCAGGTCACGGATCGTGCCGGCGTTTCCCCCAAACAGTCCCACGGAGTTCTCATCCCCTGTGACGTTGAGGTAGAGCCCGCTGACCGTGAAATCGCCGCCGTCAAAGGCGCCTTGAAACGGCATTGAATACGTTCCGATGGGCGTCCAGGACGTGCCGCTGTCCTCATTGTACTTTGCGGACATATCAATATCGTCCGTCAGCACGAAAAACTCGTCCTTGCCGCCGTCAGCATCCGCGTTGATATAGTCCCGCACCGCCTCCAGCGTGGCCAGGTCGGGGATGCGGTAGGGGTCCAGCTCCGTGCCGGAGCCCTCGGCCACACGGGCGACGGTAAAGGTCACCTCCGCCGTGGCCGTTTTGTTGGGCGCGCCGTGACTGCCGCTGTATGTAACGGTGATCGTGGCGGTGTGCTCCCCCACGGACAGGCCCACGTTGGGCTGTATGGTCCAGCTGGTGTCGGATGCGCCCTTGGGCAGCTCCGCCTTCTCCCCCGGGTGGAGGACAAAGTCCTCCCCATCTATTTCCACGCTGACAATGGTAGCGGGCACATCGTCGGCGCTGGTGATCGTTATGCTCTTAGCCTCTGGCTGTGAATAGCCGATCCTCGCTTCCTCAAAAGTCGGGGGAGTGACTTCCAGATTGAAGTGATAGATGATCTCGCCGCCGCTCTGATTCGTGATATCGCGGCCGGCGATGTTTCCCCAGACGTGGATCGTCCCCTTGTTGATGATCGTCCCTGAGTTGAAGAGGCCAGTTGCCATGTTTTCCGCGCTGCCAAGGTTGACGGTGCCCCTGTTGGTCATGGTCAAGCCTTCGGCAATATTTAGGGTAAGACGCACATTCAAGGTCTTGCCGTATGGGATCTCAAAGTCGTATTCAGGAATGGGCTTGCCGTATATCTCGCCGGCGTCGCCCTCAAAAATGATGCCGCCCCAGCTGTCCTTCCCGCTGGTATCCGAAATACTGCTGGCGAAGATCACGGCGTCGCCCTCTGTCCCGGTGGAAAAGCTGCCGCTGGCACCCGATGACCCGCCGCCAATCCCGGCACCACCGTAACTTCCGGTCGCGGTAACGATCCCGTTGTTGATCGTGATGGTCCCGCCGTCACCGGACGACCCGCCGCCGATCCCGGCACCGTCGGTGCCCCCAGTCGCGGTGACGTTTTCACCGTTGATCGTGATGGTTCCACCGTCACCCGACGACCCGCCGCCGATACCGGCTCCGCCGGTGCCTCCGTTCGCGATGATGGTTCCAGCGGTGATGGTAATGTCTCCGCCGTCACCCGACAACACGCCGCCGATACCGGCTCCGCCGGTACCTCCGGTCGCTTTGACGGTACCGCCGGTGATGGCAATGTTTCCACCGTCACCCGACATCCCACCGCCGATACCGGCTCCGTAGGCGCCTCCTCTCGCGGTGACACTTCCGCCGTTGATCGTGGTGGTTCCTCCGGCTCTCTCCGACCCGCCGATACCGGCTGCGTGGTAGCCCCCGGTCGCTTCGACGGTCCCGCCGTTGATCGTGGTAGTTCCACCGGTACTTAAGTACCCGCTGCCGATACCTGCGCCCTCGGATCCTCCTTTCGCGGTGATATTCCCGCCGTTGATCGTGATGGTTCCACCGGTTCTCGGCGACGTCATGCCTCCGCCGATGCCGGCATAGTTTGCTGTACTGGTGGTAGCCGACAACTTACCCGTTTGCCCCGCCTGACCGTAGATGGTCAGGCTTTGGCCTGTGGGCACGTCAATACCATCTGTTGCCTCCAAGGTGCAGCCGTCCTCCAGGATCAGGTGGACCTCCCCCGTCACCGTGATACGGTCGCTGACGGTGACGCTCTCGCTGACCACGTACCAGTCATTCGCCCACGCGGTGGCGCCGCTCTCCACCTTCGTGGCGGAGTCGCGCGTCTTTTCCGCCAGCTCTTTCCGCTCGCCGTCCCAGTCCAGATAGGAGATGCCGCTCTCCACCGCCGTCGCCACCGGCTCGTCCGCCCCGGCTGTATGGGGCAGGGCCAGCGGAGCCGCGGGCGCGGTCCCGGTCAGCTCCGGCGTGGCCGCGGCGGTCCGCGGTCCGTCCGGGGGGATCTCCGCCCGCTCCTGGGGACCGCCGCTCTCACCGGCTGTGGGCACGGCCGCCCACGCCGCCGTGGGCAGGAGGGTGAAGGCCATCGCCGCGGCCAACAGCGCGCTCGTGATCCGTTTTTTCATCTTTCCAGCCTCCCTTTCCCAGGAACGGTAAGCGTTCATCCTGTCCGTGGCCCCCACGGACAGGGCTGGGCCGGCCCAGCCCCCATCGGCGCATTGTGGCACGCCGACAAATTCCAAATCTACAAGTACATTATATCATGTTCACCCATGAACAAGTCAACAGAAAAAGCGAAAAAAGTTGAAAAAGCCGACCTCCCCGCCCTGCCCGGAAGTCCCCCCAAAAAAAGCAGAGCGGAGCCCGGAAACCTGGTGGTTTCCGGGCTCCCTGTTCCGGCCCGTCGGGGTGGCGGGTCGCGCTTTGGTTTGATCGGCTCCCCGGCCGCCTGGGCGTGGTGCGAAAGGCCGGCGGCGCTTTCGCTCAATGGGTCACAAGGAACATGACGGCAAAGAGCGCCGCGATCACCCAGGTCCCCGCTTTGACCTCCCGCGCCTTGCCGGTGAACACGCAAATCAGCACATGGGAGATCACGCCGAAGGCGATGCCGTAGGAGATATTGTAGGTCATGGGCATCATCGCCAGGGTCAGGAACGCCGGGACCGCCTCCTCGGTCTTGAGCCAGTCGATGTTTCTGGCGCAGTTCATCATCATGATCCCCACATAGATGAGCGCCGCCGCGGTGGCGCACCCGGGCACCAGCTTGGCGATGGGGCTCAAAAACATACTGGCAAAGAACAGCGCCCCGGTCACCATGGCGGCCATGCCGGTCCGCCCGCCCTCCGCGATGCCTGTGGATGCCTCCACGTAGGAGCTCACCGTGGAGGTGCCGCAGACCGCGCCCGCGGTGGTGGCGATGGCGTCGGCCAGCATCGCCCTGTCCATGTTGGGCACCTCTCCCTCCTCGGTGAGCAGGTTGCCCCGGGCGCAGGCGCCGTACAGGGTGCCGATGGTGTCAAACATATCCACCAGGCAGAAGGCCAGCGCGGTGGTCGTGATCAGGATGGCCAGCTCCGCCCCGCTGTGTTCCGCCAGATAGGGGGAGAAATTGAAGCCCTCCGTAAAGACCCGGCCAAACGCCTGGGTCCCAAAGTCCCCAAAGGCCGCCAGGGGGTTGAAGTCCAGGCCGTCCCCAAAGCCCGCGTAAAATCCGGGGACCGTGAGGCCCAGGAGATAATAGAGCGCCGTCCCTCCCAGGATGCCCCAGAGCACGGCGCCCTTCACCCGCTTGCAGGTCAAGACCGCGATGGCGGTCAAAATGACAAGGGTGACAAACATGGGCATGATCTTCCCCCACGTCACAGCGCCGGAGAGCAGGTTGAAGGAGGCCAAGGTGACAAAGGTGGACGGATCCGCCACCACGATCCCGGAGTCCTTAAGCCCGATGAAGGCGATGAACAGCCCCACCCCCGCGGGGATGGTCACCCGGACCGACCGGGGGATGGCCTCGAAGATCTTCTTTCGCAGCCCCGTCACCGTGAGCAGGATGAACAGGACGCCGTCCAGCAAGACGAGCGCCAGGGCGTTGGCGTAGCTCAGCCCCAGGCCGAAGCACACCGTGTAGACAAAAAAGGCGTTGGAGCCCATGGCCGCCGCCTGCGCCATGGGCAGATTCGCCAGAAGTCCGATCAGCACCGTCCCGATACAGGCGGAGATCGCCGTGGCGATATAGATCGCGTTGTAGGACACCCCCGGCAGCTCCGCGAACATTCTGGAGTTGACCATGAGGATGTAGGCCATGGTCATAAAGGTCGTGACCCCCGCCAGGACCTCCGTCCTGACGTTGGAGCCGGCCTCCTTGATGTGAAAGAACTTCTCCGGCGATAACACGGTCCTCAGCCCCCCTCTTTCTCAGCGTTCAGCGCGCCCGTGATCCGTTCTTTCCTCTTTCCAGCCTCCCTTTCCCGGGAACGGTGGCGTTCATCCTGTCCGGGGGATCCCCACGGACAGGGCTGGGCCGGCCCAGCCTCCATCGGCTCATTGTGGCGCGCCGACAAATTCCAAATCTACAAGTACATTATATCATGTTCACCCATGAACAAGTCAACAGAAAAAGCGAAAAAAGTTAAAAAAACAGGCTCCCCGCTCTGCCCGGAACCCCCAAAAAAAGCAGAGCGGAGCCCGGAAACCTGGTGGTTTCCGGGCTCCGCTCTCGGCCGGGCGGCCGCGGGGGTCGGCGCTGTTTTCCGGGCCCGCGCCCGCTCAGGACGCGCGCTTTCTCAGCTTGGTCTTGTCCAGCATCCCGACGCCCTCCGCCGCCATCATCACTTGGGCCTGTAGGCAGGCCATGCCGGCGGCGGTCATAAAGAAGTCCATGATGGCGTTGACCGCGGCCGCCAGGGCGATCGCCTCGACGGGGATGCCGAGCTGGGCGAACAGGACCGTAAAGACGGAAAGGGGTCCGCCGGGGATGGGCGGCACCGCCATGGAGAGAAGCCCGATCGTCAGGACCGACATAAAGAGGAACAGCGGTGTGATGGGGATCCCGTAAGATTCCGCCATGCACAGGTCCATGAGGAAAAGGCCCACCACGAAGCCCGGCTTGTAGATGACCTGTCCCAGCGGGATGCCGAAATCCGCGATCTTTTTCGGGATGCCCAGCTCCTTGACACACGTCTCCAGATTCGTGGCCAGCGCGGCGGCGGAGGAGGCGGTGGTCAGGGCGATCAGGTAGGTGGGCAGCATTTTCTTGAGCAGAAGCCCCGGGCTGACCTTCAGCCGCGCCGCCACAAAGAAGACATAGAACAGCGGCAGGACAAGACACGCCGGTATCGCCAGGGCGAACACCTTGAGCAGGCTGGAAAAGCCGCTGTCAAAGTCGGAGATCACCAGGTTGAACAGGCTCAAAAACACGAACAGCGGAATGACCTTCCCCAGCACGCTCATGAGGAACTGCACGGCCTCGTTCAGCTGCATCAGGGTATTCTGGGCCGCCGAGACCCGCTCGCCCAGGATCAGGAGGGCGGCCCCCACGCAGAGGCCCAGGAAGACCAACTGCAACGCGTTGCCGTTCAGGAAGGGCGAGATAATGTCCGAGGGCACGATCTCCAGCACCATTTGATAGATATCTGAAAAATTGCCGGAGATCTCGTTGCCCGACGTGGCCACCGGGAACAGCAGGCTGCCCGCCAGCGCCATGACCGCGCTCAGGATGAACGTCCCGCCGAGCATCCGCAGGAGCAGCTTTTTGCCCACCTTGCCCACCACTGTCAGATCGCCGATGCTCACGATCCCACAGCAGATGGCCAAAAACACCAGCGGGGAGGACACCGCCCGCAGGGCGCCCAGGATCATGTTGAACAGCGGCTCCGTCACCGCGAGGGCCGCCGCCTGGATGGTGGGGAACCGCCTGGCGGCGGCGCCCAGGAAGACCGCCAGAAAGACCGCGGTCAAGAGCAGGGCCACCTGGCCCATGGACGACCGCTTCTTCCTGGGGTTGCAGACCAAGCAGTTCTCCCCGTTCTTATACGCGTAAGTAAAGGACAGCCCCGCCTGGGAGAGCAGATGGCTGCTGAACACCAGCGCCTCGTTGTTCCAGGCGTCCATGGCCGGGCCCGCTACCCGCAGCCGCAAAAAGCCCCGGCCGAATTTCTGTCCGCACTCCACCCGGACCGGGGCCCC
>CANRBW010000049.1 GCA_947628975.1 uncultured Oscillospiraceae bacterium
GCCTGGATGACGCTCTTGCACTCGGCGGGGGCGTCGGGCTTATCCAGGATTTCCTGGAGCTTGGCGGTCAGCCGGTCCCGGATGGCCTTCTGGCCCAGGTAGATGCCCAGGCCGTGCTCGGCGTTGTCCTCAAAGAGGGAGTTGGCCCAGGCGGGGCCGCGGCCGGCCTTGTCCACGGTGTAGGGGCTGGTGGCGGCCGGGCCGCCCCAGATGGAGGAGCACCCGGTGGCGTTGGAGACGTACATCCTGTCGCCGAAGAGCTGGGTGACCAGCCGGGCGTAGGAGGTCTCGGCGCAGCCGGCGCAGGAGCCGGAGAACTCCAGGTAGGGCTGGCGGAACTGGCTGCCCTTGACAGTCTTGGCGTCGGCCATGTCGTCCTTGACGCTGACCTTGGAGACCATGTAGTCGAACACGTCCTGCTGCTCCAGCTGGGACTCCTGGGGGACCATCTCCAGGGCCTTGGTGGGACACACGCCCACGCAGACGGTGCAGCCCATGCAGTCCAGCGGGCTGACGGCGATGGAGAACTTGTACTTGTCCTTGCCCGCGCCGGCCTTCACGTCCACGATCTTGGCGGCGGCGGGGGCGTTCTTGGCCTCCTCGTCGGTGAGGGCGTAGGCCCGGATGGTGGCGTGGGGGCAGACGTAGGAGCACTGGTTGCACTGGATGCACTTGGCGCTGTCCCACACCGGCACGCTCACGGCCACGCCCCGCTTCTCATAGGCGGCGGCGCCCTGCTCGAAGGTGCCGTCCACATGGTCCATGAAGGCGGAGACGGGCAGGCTGTCGCCGTCCATCTTGTCCACGGGGTTGAGGATGGTCTTGACCATCTTCACCGTGGCGGGACGGCCCTCCACGGTCTCCTCCGCCGGCTTGTCGGCGGCGGTGGCCCAGGAGGCGGGAACGTCGAACTTCTTGAAGGCGGTGGCACCGGCGTCGATGGCCTTGTGGTTCATGTCCACCACGTCCTGGCCCTTCTTCAGGTAGGAGTGGGTGGCCGCGTCCTTCATGTACTGGATGGCCTCCGCCTCCGGCATGACCTGGGCCAGCTTGAAGAAGGCGGACTGGAGGATGGTGTTGGTCCGCTTGCCCATGCCGATCTCCTTGGCCAGGTCGATGGCGTTGATGGTGTAGACCTGGATGTTGTGCTCGGCGATGTAGCGCTTGGCCTCGGCGGGCATATGCTTGTCCAGCTCCTCGTCGGTCCACTGGCAGTTGATGAGGAAGGTGCCGCCGTCCTTCACGTCCCGGACCATGGGGAAGCCCTTGACGATGTAGGCGGGGACGTGGCAGGCCACGAAGTCGGCCTTGTTGATGTAGTAGGGGCTCTTGATGGGCTTGTCGCCGAAGCGCAGGTGGCTGACGGTGACGCCGCCGGTCTTCTTGGAGTCGTACTGGAAGTACGCCTGGACGTACTTGTCGGTGTGGTCACCGATGATCTTGATGGAGTTCTTGTTGGCGCCCACGGTGCCGTCGCCGCCCAGACCCCAGAACTTGCACTCGATGGTGCCCTCGGCCGCGGTGTTGGGGCAGTCGTGCTCGGGCAGGGAGAGGTTGGTCACGTCGTCCACGATGCCGATGGTGAAGAACTTCTTGGGCTGGGCCTTGGCCATCTCCTCATAGACGGCGAAGACGCTCTTGGGCGGGGTGTCCTTGCTGCCCAGGCCGTAGCGGCCGCCGATGATGGTGGCGGTCCGGCCGGCGTTGGCGAAGGCGGTGACCACGTCCAGATAGAGGGGGTCGCCCTGGGCGCCGGGCTCCTTGGTGCGGTCCAGCACGGCGATGGTCTTGGCGGTCCCGGGGATGGCGGAGAGCAGCTTGTCGGCCCGGAAGGGGCGGTACAGCCGGACCTTCACCAGGCCAACCTTCTCCCCGTGGGCGTTGAGGTAGTCGATGACCTCCTCGGCCACGTCGCAGATGGAGCCCATGGCCACGATGACCCGGTCGGCGTCGGGGGCGCCGTAGTAGTTGAACAGCTGGTAGTTGGTGCCCAGCTTGGCGTTGACCTTGCCCATGTACTCCTCCACCACGTCGGGCAGAGCGTCGTAGTACTTGTTGCAGGCCTCCCGGTGCTGGAAGAAGATGTCGCCGTTCTCGTGGGAGCCGCGCATCACGGGGCGCTCCGGGTTCAGGGCACGGGCCCGGAAGGCGTTGACCGCGTCCATATCCACCATCTCGGCCAAATCGTCATAGTCCCAGATGTCGATCTTCTGGATCTCGTGGGAGGTGCGGAACCCGTCGAAGAAGTTGATGAAGGGGACCCGGCCCTTGATGGCGGCCAGATGGGCCACCGCGCCCAGGTCCATGACCTCCTGGACGTTCCCCTCGGCCAGCATGGCGAAGCCGGTCTGGCGGCAGGCCATCACGTCGGAGTGGTCGCCGAAGATGTTCAGGGCGTGGCTGGCCACGGTGCGGGCGGAGACGTGGAACACGCAGGGCAGCAGCTCGCCGGCGATCTTGTACATATTGGGGATCATCAGCAGCAGGCCCTGGGAGGCGGTGTAGGTGGTGGTCAGCGCGCCGGCGTTCAGAGAGCCGTGAACGGTGCCGGCGGCCCCGGCCTCAGACTCCATCTCCACCACCTTCACCGTGGTGCCGAAGATGTTCTTGCGGCCAGCGGCGGCCCACTGGTCCACGTTGTCCGCCATGGGGCTGGACGGTGTGATGGGGTAGATCCCCGCCACCTCCGTAAACGCGTAGGAGACGTGCGCGGCGGCCATGTTGCCGTCCATGGACTTGGGTTTTCTCTTGATAGCCATTTTCGGTCGGTTCCTCCTTTTATAGGGAAGTGTTCACCTGATATTTTAACACGTCCTTTTTGGTTTGTAAATCATAAATTGGGATTTCCCACTGAATTTTTTTGTCTCTTCTGCCCAAGTTTTCGCCGCGGGAAAGAAAGGGGAAAAAAATCGGGGAAAACTCTTGCGCTTTCAAACAAAATGTGGTATCATACTTGAACCGGCGCGCGTTGCCCGCCGTGTTTCAGCGCGTGAACAGCCCCTGGGGCTGGGAAGGAAAGGATGCTATCTATGTCACCCCTGATGATCGTTCTCACTGTGGTCTACGTCGTCTTCTGCCTGTTCCTCATCGCGGTGGTCCTGCTCCAGTCGGGCAAGTCCGCCGGCCTGTCCGGCGCCATCTCCGGCGCGGCGGACACCTTCCTGAGCAAGAACAAGGCCAAGACCTGGGACGCCCGGCTGGCCAAGATGACCAAGTGGGTGGCCATCCTGTTCATGGTCCTCACCCTGGTGCTGGTGCTCTTCCTGTAAGTCCGCCGGAGCGCGTCCAGCGTCCTTGCCCCCGCGTCAAACGTCCTCCCCTGCGGGAGGGCGTTTTTTCTTCCCCAGCGTTTAGTCAAAAACTTTTTTGCGGGGTTTCTTTCCCGCCATCTGGTCAAAACTTTTTTGTGGGGTTTCTTTCCCATCGTCTAGTCAAAACCTTTTTTTGGAGGTGAGATCGCCATGCCGGAGACCATCCGGGGGATCTACCACGCCAACCCCAAGGGGTTCGGCTTTGTCACCCCCCAGGGGCCGGAGCTCCAGGAGGACTGGTTCGTCCCCCGCGGCCGGGCCCTGGGGGCCTGGGACGGGGACCTGGTGGAGCTGTCCCCCACCGAGCCCGACCGCCGGGCGGGGCGGGTCCGGGCGGTCCTCCGCCGGGCCAACGCCGCCGTCACCGGCGTGATCCGCCGGGAGGGCCGGGTCTGGTATCTGGTCCCCGACGACCCCAAGCTCACCCACAGCATCCTGCTCACCGGCCGGGTCAAGGGCCTCTCCCCCGGCCTGCGGGCGGCGGTGGAGGTGGTGAGCTACGGCGCCGCCTCCACCCCGCCCATGGGGGTGGCGCGGCAGATCTTCGGCCCCGGCGGCTCCCTGGACAGCGCCAGGGAGGCCGTGCTGTACCGCTACCACATCACCCCCGACTTCCCAGGCCCTGTCCAGGCGGAGGCCGCCGCCCTGCCCCAGGCGGTCTCCCCTGACGACCTGGCTGGCCGGGAGGACTTCCGGGACCAGGTGGTGGTCACCATCGACGCCCAGAGCGCCAAAGACCTGGACGACGCGGTCTCCCTGACCACCGACCGCCAGGGCCGCCGGGTGCTGGGGGTCCACATCGCCGACGTGAGCCACTACGTCCGGCCGGGGACCGCCCTGGACCGGGATGCCTTCGACCGGGGCACCTCGGTGTATTATGTAAACCAGGTCGCCCCCATGCTGCCCCCCGCCCTGTCCAACGGCCTGTGCTCGCTGAATCCCCGGCAGGACCGGCTGACCCTGTCCTGCCTGATGACCCTGGACCGGGCCGGGGAGGTGGTGGACCACCGGATCGTCCAGGGGGTGATCCGCACGGTGGACCGGCTGAACTACGACGAGGTGAACCGCCTCCTGGCCGGGGAGGTTTTGGCGGAGGGCCCCCTGTCCGACGCCGCCCCGCGGGCCGGGGAGGTCCGGGCGCTGCTGGCCGGGCTGGACGCCCTGGCCGCTCAGCGGCGCGGACTGCGGCGGCGGCGCGGGGCGCTGGAGCTGTCCTCGGTGGAGTGCCAGTTCGTGATGGACGACCAGGGCCGGGTGGCGGACGTCCTCCGCCGGACCTCCGGCCGGGGGGAGAGCCTGATCGAGGAGTGTATGCTCCTGGCCAACGAGACGGTGGCCGCCCATCTGGACGACGGCGGTCTCCCCGGCGTGTTCCGGGTCCACGAGCCCCCCAGCGGCGACAAGGCCCAGGGCCTGGCCCGGATGGTGGCCCCCCTGGGCTACGACCTGAAGGGGATCGACGGCTTCCAGCTCCAGAAACTCACCGACTGGGCCAGGGGCGGGCCCCTGGAGGGGGCGGTGAGCATGATGGTCCTGCGCGCGCTGATGAAGGCCCGCTACGATGAGAAGGACCTGGGCCACTTCGGCCTGGCCGCCCCCCGGTACTGTCACTTCACCTCCCCCATCCGCCGCTATCCCGACCTGGTGGTCCACCGGATCCTCACCGCCGCCCTGGAGGGCCGGGGCCTGAAGGCCCTGGCCGCCTTCACCCCCCAGGCCGCCCGGCAGTCCTCGGAGCGGGAGCTGGCCGCCCAGAGCGCGGAGCGGGAGATCGAGAAGCTCTACATGGCCCAGTTCATGGCCGGGCACGTGGGGGAGGTCTTCTCCGGCGCGGTCACCGGCGTGACCCGCTTCGGCGTCTTCGTGGGGCTGGCCAGCGGCGTGGAGGGGATGGTGGCGGTGGAGGCCCTGGGCCGGGAGCGCTGGGTCTTCGACCAGGACGCCCAGACCCTCACCGGCGGCGCCTCCGGGACGGTCTACGCCTTCGGCGTGACCCTGGAGGTCCTCTGCGCCGGGGCCGACCCCTCCACCGGCCGGATCGACTTCGTCCTCCCGGACACAGGTATAACCCCTGGAATATCTGTCCAAGATAAGCATACATTGGACCGAGGAAGGGGGAGGCCGGTATGCGAAAAGCGTGGCAAAAAAGGGGGGCCGCCCAAGAGGCGCGGGAGGAGGAGCTCTCGGCGCTGATGGCGACCATGCGCTCCACCCAGGGGGCGCTGGAGCGGGCCTACGACGGGTTCAACCGGGCCGCCGACGGCGATCTCATCGAGTCCTACGTCTACGAGATCAACGCCCTGCGGCACCGCTACTCCTACCTGCTGCGGCAGGTGCGGCAGCTCCAAGGGGACAGCGCCCCGGCGTGCCGGTAGCTCTGGCTCTGGGAGGGGCCCTCCTCCTGCTGCTGGTCCCCGCCTTGCGCCGGGGACTGGGCCGGCTGCTGGCCCTGGCCGCCCGGACCCTGGCCGGCCTGGGCGCGCTGGCGGCCCTGCGGGCCGCGGGGGCCGGGGCGGTGGGCGTGACCCTGGGAGTCAACCTCTTCAACGCCCTGACCCTGGGCCTCCTGGGCCTGCCCGGTCTGGCCCTCCTCCTCCTGTTCAACTGGCTCACCCGCCTGTAAGAAAAAAGCGGGGGCGAAGCGAGTTTCCTCGCTTCGCCGCCACTTTTTTGTGCGCATACAACAACCTACAAATAGCTCTACACCAGGTCGCTTGCCGTGGTGTGGCTTCTTGCCTCCCACTTTTTTTGTACATACAAATCACCGCCGGGCTCAGGTCCAGGTCTTCCAGACCTCCGGGCAGTAGCCCACGGTGGCTTGGCGGCCGTTGCGGACGATGGGCGTGCGGAGCAGGCGGGGGTCCGCCAGCACCTTCTCCACCTTGTCCTCGTCGTAGGCCAAATAGCCCACCAGCGCCGCGTCGGGGTGCTTGGGGTCCAGAAGGGGCGCCAGCCCGCCCACCGCCTGGACCACACTTTTCAGCTCTCCCCGGCTGATGCCCTTGTCGGTCAGGTCGATGTTCTGGAAGGGGACCCGCCGCTCCTTGAAGTACCGCTGGGCCTTTCGGGTGTCAAAGCACTTGGCCTTGCCGAAGATCTGGATGTTCATCTGCCCACCTCCTGTCCTTTGCTCCATTATACGCCCCGGCGGGGCGGAGGGCAAGGCTTGCATTTCCGCGCGTTTTGTGGTTCAATAGTACCCGAAAGCCATACGGTCTTTTGGGAGGGATAGGTGTGTTCGCAGCGCGTCTCCGGGCCGCCAGGGAGGCGGCGGGCTTCTCCAGCCAGCAGGCCCTGGCCGCCGCTCTGGGGGTGGCCCAGTCCACCATCGCCAACTGGGAGGGGGGCCGCCGGGAGCCCGGCTACGCCCTGGCCGTCCGCCTGGCCGACCTGCTCCAGGTGAGCCTGGACTACCTTCTGGGCCGCAGCGACCAGCCCAGCGGCGGCGTGGTCACCCAGGCCCAGGTCCGGGCCGCGGTGTGGGACGAGCGGTCCAACCTCGCCCCTGAGGTGGAGGACGAGCTGTGGGAGGACGTGCGGGAATACGCCCGTTACCGCCTGCAACACTATCGCCGCCGCTGAGGCGGCGCGGAGGAGGAGGGTCCTTATGGACTACGCCCAGGAATCGCTGAAGCTGCACCGCCAGTGGCGGGGCAAACTGTCCGTCACCCCCAAGATGGAGATCAAAAACCGCCAGGACCTGTCCCTGGCCTACACCCCCGGGGTGGCCCAGCCCTGCCTGGAGATCCAGGCCCACCCGGAGCTGTCTTACGAGCTGACCGGCCGGTGGAACACGGTGGCGGTGGTCACCGACGGCACCGCCGTGCTGGGCCTGGGGGACATCGGCCCGGAGGCGGGGATGCCGGTGATGGAGGGCAAGTGCGTCCTCTTCAAGGCCTTCGGCGGGGTGGACGCCATCCCCCTGTGCGTCAAGAGCAAAAACGTGGACGACATCGTCAACACCGTGGCCCTGCTCCAGGGGTCCTTCGGCGGGGTGAACCTGGAGGACATCTCCGCCCCCCGGTGCTTCGAGGTGGAGCGGCGGCTCCAGGAGCGCTGTGACATCCCCATCTTCCACGACGACCAGCACGGCACCGCCATCGTGGTGGCCGCGGCGGTGGAGAACGCCCTGAAGGTGACGGGCAAGAAGCTCTCGGAGATCAAGGCGGTCTTCTCCGGCGCGGGGGCGGCGGGCACCGCCATCTTCAAGCTCCTGTGGTCCATGGGCCTGCGCCACGCCATCCTCTGCGACATCAAGGGCGTCGTCCACCCCGGCCGGCCCGATTTGGAAGGCGACCCCTACCTCCGGGAGCTGGCGGAGATGACCCGGCCCTCCGTCACCCAGGGGGGGCTGGCCGCCGCCCTGGAGGGGGCGGACCTCTTTGTGGGGGTCTCCGCCCCCAACCTGGTCACCCCGGAGATGGTCCGCTCCATGGCGAGTGACCCCATCCTCTTCCCCATGGCCAACCCCACCCCGGAGATCATGCCCGACCTGGCCCTGGCCGCTGGGGCGGCGGTGGTGGGCACCGGGAGGAGCGACTTCCCCAACCAGATCAACAACGTCCTGGCCTTCCCCGGGGTGTTCCGTGGGGCGCTGGACGCCCGCGCGCGCCGGGTGAACGAGGCCATGAAGCGCGCCGCCGCCCACGCCCTGGCGGAGCTGGTGGGGGACAAGCTGTCCCGGGACTACATCCTCCCCGCGGCCTTTGACCCGGCGGTCTGCCCCGCCGTGGCCGCCGCCGTGGCCCAGGCCGCCCGGGACAGCGGCGTGGCCCGCGCCTGAGCGGGGGAGCGGGCGTTCGTCCATATCCACCGCGGGTCGGCCAAAGACCCCGGCCTGACTCAAGTACATCCTGGGGCTGCTCCTGTTCGGCTCCAACGGCGTCGTCGCCAGCCACATCGCCCTCAACAGCCATGAGATCGTCCTGCTCCGGACGCTGATCGGCAGTCTGCGGCTGGCCCTCCTCTTTTTCGCGGGGCGGGGCAGGCTGACCTTCTACCGCCACAGGCGCCAGGCCCTCTGGCTGGCCTTTTCCGGCGTGGCCATGGGGGCGAGCTGGATGCTCCTCTACGCCGCCTACCCGCGCATCGGCGTGGGCCTGGCCTCCCTGCTCTACTACTGCGGCCCCGTGCTCGTCCTGGCCCTGTCCCCGCTGCTGTTCCGGGAGCGGCTGAGCCTCTTCACCGGCGTCTGCTTCCTCTGCGTCCTGGCCGGGGCGGCCCTGATTGGCGGCGACGTGCTGGAGGGCGGCGGCGACCTGCCCGGCTTCCTCCTGGGTCTGCTCTCGGTGGTGACCTCCGCCCTCATGGTGATCGGCAACAAAAAGGCGGCCCCCATCGCCGGCCTGGAAAACGCCATGCTTTAGCTGTTCGTCAGCTTCCTCACCGTGGCGGTCTTCTCCGGGCTCCGGGGGACCTCTTCTTCCCCGTTCCGCCCTCCAGCCTCCCCGCCATCCTCCTGCTGGGGGTGCTGAACACCGGCGTGGGGTGCTATCTCTACTTCTCCTCCATCGGGGCCCTGCGCGCCCAGACCGTCGCCGTCTGCGGGTATTTGGAGCCCCTCTCCGCCGTCCTGTTCTCCGCCCTGCTGCTGGGGGAGCGTCTGCTCACCCTCCAGGTCGTGGGCGCGGTCCTGATCCTCACCGGCGCGGCCCTGGGGGCCGCCCGCTCCGGACACGCCCCATCCAAAGGAACCTAAAAAGCGAGCTGGGCGGGGCGCTAACGCGCCCCGCCCAGCTCGCTTCTGTTCGTCCCGGCGGAGGGCTCCTCTGCCGGGACGCTTGTTCCGCTTGTCCCGTTCCGGGACGGGTCCGCGTCCGGCGCGGCCGGGCCGCTATCTCCGCCCTCTATTTCCGCTCCTGGTCGGGGTAGAAGCTCTGGAAGGTCTGGGCGTCCATGGTCTCGTGCTCCAGCAGGTATTGGGCCACCGCGTCCAAAATCTCCCGGCGGCGGGTCAAGATCTCCTCGCAGGTCTGCTGGGCCTGGTCGATGAGGGTCCGGATCTCCCTGTCGATCTGCCCGGCCACCTCCTCGGAGTAGGGCTTGGTCTGGGCCATGGAGCGGCCCAGGAACACCTCGTCATGGCCGGTGTCGAAGACCACGCTGCCCAGGGCGTCGCTCATGCCGTACCGGGCCACCATGCTCCGGGCGATGGCGGTGGCCCGCTCCAGGTCGTTGGAGGCCCCGGTGGAGATGTCCCCCAGCACCATCCGCTCGGCGCATCGGCCGCCCAGCGCCGCCACGATGTCCTCCCGCAGCTCGGTGCGGGAGCGGTAGGGCCGGTCCTCCTGGGGCAGGGAGATGGTCATCCCCCCCGCCCCGCCCCGGGGGATGATGGTGATCTGGTGGACCTGGTCGGCGGTGGGCAGGTCGTGGAGCACCACGGCGTGGTGCTGGCCAAGGTGCTGGGCTTCGCCTTTCTGGACACCGACCTGCTGATCCAGGCCAGGCAGGGCGCGC